>NZ_BAAHYK010000004.1:0-177154 GCF_054657595.1 Desulfocicer niacini | reverse complement strand
CGGTGTAAATGTACGGCAGACTCGGAATAAATACCTTGATGTGAGAGCCGGGAAGTGCTTTGTCCCATGCCTTGCCTGGCAATATTAGCATCACAATCATGGCAAACGCCCATAATTTTTTGATTGTGAATGTTTCCGGTACCCGCTGGTTTCTGCCATTGTCTTTTGAATCAATAACCACCCTTTGTTGTGTGAGTTGGATGAACATTCTCAACTTCCTTCTGGCTATTTTAGGGCATTTTTGTCATATCATATATCCGTTTGCTTGTCTTGTATCCGTCTTCTTACGTTGGCTTTTTCTGCACATGGAACCACTATGCACGAAAAAACTGCCTTGGATACGAATGCAATCCTGTGCTTCCAGGTATATTCTTTTCTGCCAATGGCCCTATTCGCTTACTCGAACAATGACCTCCATTACATTTTAACTGTTTGTTTTTTTATAACCTGCATGGCAGATTTGTCTGGCACAATAAAAATTGAAACGCTTATAATTACAATTCCTTGGATGGAGTTTTATACAAAGAAAGCGTCGGTGTGGTTAATTGTTTTTATGCGCTGTTGTGGGCGAATCAAGACCAGAATTTTGGTCCGCCCATGGCGGTCATTGAGAGATTTTCTGTTGACTGGGGTAACGAATCGGCTCTTTCAAACGTTCAAGCTGCTCGTTGACCTCGCGTTTGAGTTTTTGTACACGATCCTCCCTGTCCAAAATCATATTTTGCCATACGCGAAGTTCCGCCAATTGGCGCTTTATCTTTTCTTCAGCTTGTTTCTGATCGGTAATATCGACAATGGAAAAAACAATTCTCGAAAAGGTTTGTTCCTGGCTTGGAGAAATTGACCAATTGATTTTGACAAATCGCTTATTCCCATCCAATCTTGTAAACACACCCTCTTGTTCCATTTTGGTTTCTCCGTCCCAGATAGATAATAAAAGGTGCTTGAAGGGCCCCAGGGATTCTGAGGTGAAAATATCTGTCAGCCTTTCCAATAGTGTTTGTTTATCCGGTGCCCCGAATAATTCCACTGCCTCTCTGTTCACATCAAAGAGGGCAATCTGTTTGGCACATTGCATCACGGTCTTTGGATGCTTAACAAGGTAAGCTTCCAAGTCGTCGACTTTCTGATCCTTGAGTCTTTCTATAAACGCTTTGACTTTGGAGAGATCTCCTTCCCAAAGAGACACCGGTGAATTCTCAAAAAGGTCTCTGAACCGGACTTCGCTGGCCTGTAATGCCTGATAAGCCTGGGTCAGTTCGGTGGTGCGATTCTGCACCCGCTTTTCAAGTTCTGAGTGAGACCGTTCCAGTTGCAACTGCAGCCATCTTAGTTCCAGATGGATCCGCACACGTGCCAGCAACTCATCTGATTGAAAGGGTTTGGTGATATAATCCACACCACCGGTATCAAATCCCTTGATTTTACTTGATATGTTTTTAACGCCGCTGATAAAGAGGACGGGAACCTGGTTCGTTTTTTTATCGGCTTTTAAGCGACGGCAGACTTCATACCCATCCATGCCCGGCATTTTCACATCCAAAAGGACTAGATCAGGCACACTTTCGGCCACGGAACGCAGTGCCATTTCTCCATTGGCGGCGGGACGTACATGGTAACCTTGACCCGAGAGTAAATCGTCAAGCAGCTTTAGGCTTTCGATGGCATTGTCGACGACCAGAATATCGGCCTGCTCCGGCATTTGTAAAACATCATTGCTCATGATGGCTCCTTAGATTCTTATCTCTGGTTTTCGTGTTATTTCTGCAAGAGAATCAGAAATCCTTTTTGGTTCTGGCTTGTCCAGGTTACGGAGTTCTTTGGAAATAATCTGGCCAGCATTAATGAACTCCACAAAGACTAATCCGAGTTCTCCATGCAAAGGGGGGTGATTCTATTAAAGTGAAGTCCTTTATATCACGAAAAACATAACCAGTTTGGTCCATTCATTGTTTTTTTCCGGTCCTTTTCTGGAGGATTCGGATGAGAAAGTCGACGACAGGTCTTTAAAGGTCCTGTTTTTTTAGCCGTCGAGCAGACGTGTTACGCCCATTTATAGTCTTGGGATGGCCCGATGTCAAGACTGATTTTACAGGAAGCGCCTGCAAAAAAATAAGCGTTTGTGTGCTGATATTTTGCGCATAGTTAAGGTTAACTATATCTAAATGGTTATTGCTGTGGATTGAATCCTGTTTCGATATATCAGTATAAGCATATCATAATAATAAGCATATCATAATAAAATAAATTGTATTCACTAAAGAATAATATCGGCAATGCGGTTAGTTGAATTGATAAAAATTTTACTTGGATAAGCCTGACTAAAAAGCATTTTGGGCTTGATCATAAGATGGTCTACTCAGATAGATACTTAAGTTGCGCCGCATTCAATGCCTTGTAATTACAATATTTATTGCATTGCATCGTAAAGGATTGACATAAAGTGGCCGAGGTGATGACCAAACATCAGTTTCTGATTCTATTGTCAAAATAACACGAAAATCAGAGATCAAAAATCTACTTGAAAACATAAGGAAAAAGCTATGAGAGAAGCAGTCATCGTAAGTGCTGTACGGACACCGTTGGGTTCCTTTAACGGTATGCTGGGAAATATAGGGGCAACCACCCTTGGCGGTATGGTCATTGCGGAAGCCGTAAAACGGGCGGGAATCGACAAAGAAGTTGTGGATGAATGCATCATGGGGCAGGTACTGCCCTGTGGATCCGGGCAGAATCCGGCCAAACAGGCTGCACACCTTGGGGGAATGCCCTGGAAAACTGAATGTTTTACCGTAAATAAAGTCTGCGGTTCCGCGCTTAAATCTGTGATGCTGGCAGCCCAGGCCATACAGGTGGGGGATGCGGATGTGGTGGTGGCCGGTGGCATGGAATCCATGAGCCAGGCCCCTTATTATCTGGAAAAGGCCCGTTTCGGCTATCGTATGGGACCGGGGCAGGTTCAGGATCATATGGTCCATGACGGTCTTTGGGATATAGTCAATGATTTTCACATGGGGATGTCCAACGAAATTTGTTCGGAAAAATATAATGTCAGCCGGGAAGACCAGGACCGTTATGCGGCAGAATCCTATCGGCGTGCCTTATCAGCCATTGCCGAAGGGAAATTTAAAAATGAAATCATGCCGGTGGAAATTCCCCAGCGCAAGGGAGATCCGAAAATTTTTGATACGGACGAATGTGTCAAAGAAACACCCTACGAAGTTCTGAGCAAAATGAAAGCGGCCTTTAAAAAAGACGGGGTTGGAACTGCTGGAAATGCCTCAATTATCAGCGATGGGGCTGCGGCAGTTGTGGTCATGTCAAAGGAAAAAGCCCAGGAGCTGGGCTGCAATATTATGGCTACCATCGGCGCTCAGGCTTCCTACAGCATTGAAATGAAATATGTGCTGGTGGCTCCCATATGGGCTATTCCCAAATGTTTGAAGAAGCAGGGTATCACCATGGAGGATGTGGATTTGTTTGAAATCAATGAAGCCTTTAGTGGGACATCCGTGGCCATCATCAATGAACTGAAACTGGACCTGGATAAAGTCAATGTTAACGGCGGTGCCACAGCAATGGGGCATCCCATCGGTGCCAGCGGATGCCGTGTGCTGGTGACACTGCTTAATGAAATGATCCGTCAGGATAAAAAGACCGGTCTGGCGACTCTCTGCCTCGGAGGCGGCGAAGCCGTCGCGATGATTGTGAATCGATGATCAGGATTATTTATTCGGGAGTCGTGGTATCAATTTACCTGCAATTCCGGCTGAAAAGTCGATCTCTCCGATTTTGGAAAAGATAAGTGGTAAATTAAAAATTTCTGACTCTATTAGTGTTTTTTATGAAAAAGGAAAATAAATAAATGGACATCAAAACGTTCGGTGTTATCGGTGCAGGACAGATGGGAAACGGGATTGCCCAGGTTGCAGCCATGAGCGGCCTGAATGTTATTATGAACGACATTAAAGAAGAATTCGTTCAGAGCGGTGTGAATAATATCACAAAAATTCTGTTCAAAAATGTGGAAAAAGGGAAAATGACCGCAGGGGAAAAAGATGCGGTACTGGGCCGGATTAAAACCACCACAGACATCAAAGAGATGGCCAATGCTGATTTTGTCGTGGAAGCCGCTGTGGAAAAAGAGGACCTGAAATTTAAAATTTTTCAGGATCTGGATGAAATCTGTAAACCCGATGTCATACTCTCCACCAATACCTCTTCCATTCCCATCGGCCGGATTGCGGCCCAGACCCAACGCCCGGGCAAGGTCATTGGCATGCATTTCATGAATCCGGTTCCCGTCATGAAGCTGGTGGAAGTCATCCGGGGGTTGGCCACATCCGATGAAACCTTTCAGATCACATGGGATCTTTCCGTTAAATTCGGGAAAACACCGGCGGAGGCCAATGATTTTCCGGGATTCATCGCCAACCGTATCCTCATGCCCATGATTAACGAGGCCGTATTCTGCCTTTACCAAAATGTAGGAGCCCCTGAAGCCATTGATACCGTAATGAAATTGGGGATGAACCACCCCATGGGGCCCCTGGCACTGGCGGATCTGATTGGGCTGGATACCTGTCTGGCAATCATGGAAACCCTTTATGACGGTTTTAAAGACTCCAAATACCGCCCTTGTCCCCTGTTATGGAAATATGTGGAAGCTGGATGGCTTGGCAGAAAATCGGGTCGGGGATTTTACAAATATCAATAGGAGTACTTCCCAAGGACTTGGGGGAAGGCCTGACGTTGCCGGACATTGGATGGAAAAATCATTTTGATATTAACGCATAAATTAAGGGAAAAAACATGGAACCCAAATCAAAAGGGAAGGGCCATATAAATCGTCTCAAATCAACCAAACTCGTTCGGCCTTTTGTTGATAAAATGTACCAGGAGGGCGTCAATGCAACCGAAAACGGGAAACCGGTTGCCTGGTGCATGGTGAACTGGTGGGAGGCGGATCTGGTGCTTCGTGCCATGGGCGTTACACCGATCTATCCGGAAAACTTTGCTGCGGTCAGCGCGGCCAAAGGCATGTCTCCCAAATACCAGGGTCTCAGCGATGCAGAAGGCTTCCCCACGCATCTGTGTGGGTATGCACGAAATTCGCTGGGATATTCGGCGGAGATGAAAAAAATGGGCAAAATTCCGCCGGATGCTCCATTGGGGGGCATGGCCGCACCCATGCTGTTGTTAGGTTCCGGAATTCTGTGTGATACCCGTTTCAAGTGGTTTCAAGCCCTGCGTAAATATTGGCAAGTCCCGTTATGGACACTTGATACGCCAAGCTTTGATCCGGTGGAGGATATCAGACCGGATGCCCATCGGAACAATATTCAGTACAAAACGGCGGAACTCAAAAAATTCATCGTATTTTTAGAAGATCTGCTGGACAAAAAATTGGATATGGATCTTCTGGAGCACTATACCAGCAACCAGGAAGCCGTGTTCAAAGTCTGGTGGGAGATCAATAACCTTCGAAAAGCCAAACCTTGTCCCATCCATTCCCGGGATTTTTGGACCTTGATGGTTCTGGGATATTACATGACCTGGGATCCTGAATCTTTGGATTTATATAAAAAGGTTTTTGATGAAGCAAAAGAGAGGGTGGATGCCGGCGTTGGGGCCGTGGCCAACGAAAAATACCGTTTGATCTTTTCCGAACTACCACCATGGCACAGCCTTAATTTCTTTGAAAAACTGGCTGAGAGGGGGTGGAACTTTGTGATGGAAAGTGTCATGTATCATCCCCCTGAACCCATGCTGCTTGACATATCCAATGATCCCATTGAGCGGCTGGCGGCCAACACGTACTGGTTCCAGGTGGATCATGTGATCAACGCCAAAAGAAAAAATTACCCGGTGATAGGTCCCATGATCCCCCAGGCATACCTGAACTGGGGGATTGAATACGAGGCGGACGGGATTTTGACCCATTCTCTTTTATCCTGTCGTGCCTGTACCTACTGGCTTACCCATATCACCAATGCGCTTGAGACTGAACTCTCCATCCCCGGTATGAGTATGGAGGGGGATATCATCGATTTTTCCGTTTTCGATCCTGAAAGTGTGATGCAGAATGTATCCGCGTTTGAAGATGCCATGGATCACTACAGGACGATTCGCGCAAAATAGGCAGGGCTTTTTTATTGCCGTAATACAAAGAGATATTAAGGAGATTGATGATGCAGACTTCTGTAACCAGCGGACTTGAAAAAGCACTGAAAATATACCAGTCGAGGCATGAATCGGCTGTGGAACTGGCATCCAGCGGGAAAAAAATCATGGGATATTTTTGTTCCTATGCCCCCCTTGAGATGCTGACGGCCATGGATTTCGTTCCCTTTAGAATACAGGGCAGTATGGATGAAAGCATTACTAAAGCCGACTCCCATATTCCAACCATTGCATGCCCCATCCTCCGATCCGGTCTTGATCTGGGATTAAAGGGGAAATACACTTTTCTGGACGGATTTGTGGCCGCGCATACCTGTGATTGCCAGGAAAAGTTTTGTTCGATTTGGCAGCATACAATGAAACCTTCCTACTTTCACCTGATAGATATGCCCCATGTGGCGGATGCCGATTCTGTGGATCAGTTTAAGACAAAGCTGAAACTTTTTCAATCCTCCCTTGAGGCGTATACCGGACGTAAAATGGATATGGATCGGCTGAAAGAGGAGATAGCTCTTCACAATCGGCAGAGACAACTGGTTGCGGATCTTTACCGCCTGAAGCAGAGTGATCCGCCACTGCTTTCCGGGACTGAGACGCTGCAGATCATGATTGCGTTGATGTGTATGCCCATTGAAGAGGGATCTCTTATGCTCGAAGATATTATTGAAGAGCTGCCCACACGCAAGGACGCCCCTGCCCAAAAAGGTGCCCGGCTGCTGCTGTGGGGTACGCCGTTAACGGAAACCGGGATCATCCGTATGATCGAAAGCGCCGATGCCCATGTGGTGATGGATGATACATGCGCCGGGACCCGGCACTTCCTGCCCAAGGTTGAAATTACGGAGGATCCGCTGGACGGCATTGCCCAACGGTATCTTGACGGTATCAAATGCCCGCGAACCGTCCGACAGACCACCGCTTCTTTTTCCACGGATATGGAAACACGTTTCGGATATTTGAAGGAATATGTCGAGAAATGGAAGGTGGACGGCGTCATTCTTCAGTCTGTACGGTATTGTGATACCCACGGATTTGAGGTGCCGGATGCCAAGTCCTACTTTCGGCAGATGGGAATTCCGGCCATTTATCTGGAACATGAATATACCAGGGTGGCACTGGCGCCCTTACAAACCAGGGTGGAAGCTTTTCTGGAAACCATTGCATAAATTTCAGGGGGAAAAATCTTATGATTTTTGCAGGAATTGATATCGGATCGACCATGACCAAAGTGGTTATCGTGAATGAAGAAAAAATGCTGGCAAACTTCATAGGTCCCACAGGACCGGAGCATCGCCACTTGGCCCATGAGGTGATGACAGAGGCCCTGCATCTGGCCGATCTTCCCTTTGAAGCCTTGTCCTATGTGGTTGCCACCGGTTATGGACGGATCAATGTCCCCTTTGCAGATAAACAGATAACCGAAATCACCTGCCATGCCCGGGGGGTTTCGGCGCTGTTCCCCACGGCCCGTACCGTTATAGACATTGGCGGTCAGGATGCCAAAGGGATAAAATTAGACAACGGCATGGTGGATAATTTTGTCATGAATGATAAGTGCGCCGCCGGAACAGGGCGATTTCTGGAAGTAATTGCAGGAGCACTTGATCTGACATTGGCCGATTTGGGGGAGTTGTCCATACTGGCATCGGAAAAGGCAAAAATCAGTAATATCTGCACTATTTTTGCCGAACAAGAGGTGATGACCTCCCTTGCCGATGGTACACCGGTGGCCAATATTTTGTACGGACTTCACGATGCCATTGCCGGACGTGTGCTCAGTATGGCCGGACGAGTCGGTGTTGAACGGGAGGTTGTTTTCACGGGGGGTGTGGCCAAAAATATCGGTATGGTTCAGGCAATGGAGTCCCGTTTGGGGTATCCGGTATTGATAGCCCCGGAGCCTTTGTTAACCGGGGCATTGGGAGCCGCCTTGATGGGGCAAAAAATTGTGGAAAACAATCTGGCAAGAGGTGTTTCGGTCAAGCGGTCATCCCAGCCGTTGCATGCCGGTACCGTAACGGTTCAAGTTCAGGAAGCCGCTTTAGGAGTAGAGTTATGACATGGATATGCGGAATCGATGTAGGGAGCGCCACCACCAAGGCTGTCCTCGTCAAGGATGGGAAACCGTATCAGTTTCATCAGATATCATCCGGGCACAACTACCAAGAAACAGCGATACGGGTGTTGAAAGAAATTACAGCCAAGGAAAACCTGGAACAAAACGATATCTCTCAAATATACACCACGGGATGCGGCGCGGCCCAGGTGGCAAATACCAATGGGACCGTTGGTGACTTGGCGTGCTGTGCCCAGGGGGCGCATTACCTGCTGCCGGACGTTAGAACGGTCATTGAAGTCGGTGATCGTGCAAGCAAAGTGGTGCGGCTAAATAAAAACGGAAAGGCAATCAAATTCGTAATGAGTGAGCGATGTGCCAGCGGTTGCGGCCGTTTTTTGACGATAATTGCAAAGGTGTTGCAGATAAATATCCAGGAGGTGGGTACCCTTTCACTGACTGCACAAAATCCCATCCCCTTTGCCACTGGCTGTGCTGTTTTTGGGGAATCCGAAGCTATTTCGCGAGTTGCCCAGGGAACACCCAAAGAAGATATCCTGGCCGGGGTCCACATGGCGTTGGCAACAAAAATTGTAACCATGGTGGAGCGCGTCGGGTTGGAGGGACCGTGTGCCATGGTCGGAGGCGGAGCCCTGGACAAAGGTCTTTTGAAACAGGTGGAAAAAAGAATCGGAGAGAGTCTGCATATTCCTGATCTGCCACAATTTGCTGTCGCGGTGGGTGCGGCACTAAATACTGAAATGATTGGTGCCGGATAATTTTCAGTAATCATTTTCCAGATACCCTGATCGTATTAACCCAGGCCTCCTTCTACAGTACGGATACGTATGCAGATGCCAATGGAAACAAGAGTGAGATTGCCGATACCGAAGTCGGAATGGGGATGATGAGCTGCATATCAATACCGGAGATTAATGCCGTTGATTGCATTTGAACAGCAATTCGGCGTTTTTTGGATTGACGGTTCCATGGGGTATTATCATTGTTTTGATGACCTGAGCGATACATTAACCTCTGGAAGGGACTATTTCGAAATTAATATGATCCCCAGTTATCACGTCGGCACCTGGCGTTTTTACCTGCAGGGCGACTACACTATTCTCCAGGTGAGTGAGGTGGATGGGGTAGCTCAGAACGACGACGGGTATAATCTCGCCATTGGAGGGGGTATTCCCAGGATGTTCAGGCCCAATATGCAGCTTAACTTGAAGTATGTAGAGAATATTAATGGTGAAAGCGTGCTGCAGGGTCAAGTTTTCAATCTGCGCTGGATGTGGATTTTTTGACAACGACCATGTTCACCCAGACTTTGGATCCCCGCTGCCTTAAAATTCAGACATTTTCATAGGTTTAGGATCAAAAAGTGATCTATGCTCAAGATCGAAGAAATAGACGTACATACGGCGTCTCTGACCTTTGACGGATATCGGGCCTGCTACGTGGTGCGGGATCTTAAAACAGTTCTTGTGGATTGCGGTTATCCGGCGGATCACCCCGGCTTGCTTGAAGGCCTGGAGCGACTGGGCCTGGATCCCGGTGATATTGATTACCTGGCCTTGACACATATTCATCTGGACCATGCCGGTGGGGCAGGATACCTGACGCGATTGAACCCGGAATTGGTTGTATGCGTTCACAGCCGGGGAAGTCGCCATCTTGTTGATCCCACCAGACTGCTGCAGGGGGCAGCGCAAGCCTATGGAGAATATTTCGCTGCTATAGGTACCATGCTGCCGGTTCCTGAAGGCAATCTGAGGGTCATTAATTCTGGAGATACGATTGATTTGGGCGCCATTCGCTTGAACGTCCATCATACCCCCGGACATGCCAGACACCATGTCATATTTCATGATTCGTCCAGGAAGATGGTATTTGTCGGTGATGCATTGGGAGCCAAGGTTGCCCCGGGTCCTGTTTTCATACTTACGCCGCCGGGTGGCTATGACAAGCGTGCATCTATTTGTGATATTAATCGGATTCAGGCATTGAAATCCGAGCGGATCAATTTCGCTCATTGTGGAACCTATTGCTTAAATACCAGGGAAGGATTTTTTGAAGATTTGAAACAGGCCCACGAGCAATGGACTCGGCGTGTGGCTGAGATACTCGATGAAAATCCGAACATCGACACCCAAACCATGTGGAAATGTTTTTTGGATCAGCAACCGAGCTTGCGGCGCTATCCCGATCAGCACTTTTCATTTTGTTTGAGTGTCCGGGGGATTCGGGAATATCTCGAACGAAAGGAACGTCGTGCATGGGATGAAAACGCCATGAAGCGTACTTAAAACAGTGATTGCTAACTATGGCGAGACTTGAATAGGCATGCTAATAATTAAAAAAATGATAATTGTAAAATGAATTCAAATCAATCCAAACCAATCCAAAAATACGAAAAGGAGGGCAAAAAATTTTGATAATATCTCGGCATTGGCATTACAAACGCGAGGAGGCAAAATGATTCTCAAACAAGTAAATGACGACAGGAAAATTTTTAGGGACATGGGCATGAATAAGTGGCGAGAAACGCTGATGACCGATGTGAAAAAGGGTATGCGCATTAGAATCTATTCGCCGAACGGAAGGCCGTTGGAATCTGGCGGTGTGGAGACATTCCTTACGGTTTCCGATGCATTCGTTAAAAGCGGACAATGGGTCGTGGAGGTGAAGGAAACGTAATCAGGAAAAACCGGTAATATCGTCCAAAATCATATTGCCGATTTCTAAATTGGCTGTGAAATATTCTAATACAAAAAAAATCAAGGAGAAAAAATGCCAAAGCTCGGTATCGAATTCGACGAAGAAGCCCAGAAAGAATTGGAAATTCCTTTAGGAAAAAGGGAAATTTATCCTTCTACAGGTAAGTATGTGGCAGAAATTTTACGTGAACAAGGTGTTACCGTTGCCTGGGGGGTTCCTGGAGGGCATATCTGGCATTTTGTGGACGCCATTTCACGTATTGGCATTAAACTGGTTATTTTTGGGCATGAACAAAATTCCGTATATGCAGCAGAAGCCTACAGTCAGGTGACCCAAAAACCGGCAGTGGCTTTCGGTACTGTGGGACCGGGTGTAGGAAACGGTTTCAGTCCCATTCAACAGGCATTCCTGAGCAATACTCCGCTTATTTATCTGGCAGGTGGGATTGAACAGGAACATGACCATCTCTACAATACCATCCAAGAGAGCATCAGTGCCGAATTTCTCAACAGCGTCACCAAGTGGGCCCAGCGTATTTTTTATCCCTGGTCTGTAAAGCAATTTATGACCCGAGGTTTCCGGGTGGCTCAGACAGCACCCATGGGGCCGGTGGCTTTTGAATTGAGCGTGGATTGTCTGTTCATGAAAGATGAAGCCCGCGAACATTATTGGGGCGGTTTCTTTGCCCAGCATGCGGATTACCGACCCAATTGGCGTCAGGAAGAAACCACAAAACCGATTCTGTCGGGTGCTGCCCCCCAGGAAATTGAAAAAGCGGCCAAGGCCATTTTTGATTCCAAGAAACCCTTTATTATATTGGGTGATTATGCTGCTTGGGACCAGGCCTCAGAGGAACTGGAAGAATTTATCAACCTGACGAAGATACCGTTTAACACCCGCCGACTGGGACGGGCAGCTGTAAGCGAAAAACATGAAATGCACCATCGTGGGTTTCCGAAATTTCGCAATGAAGTCGACATGATGATTCCCATAGGGCTCAAAGTTGGTTTTTTTGACGGATACGCGGGTGGATGGCCTGAAAGTGTGCAGATCGCACCCTGCGATGATTATGTATGGACCTACGTGAATACCAAGGCCGCTTTGGTGGGAAACACCAAGACGGTTCTGAAACAACTCAACGAGTGTATTAAACGAAATGGGTATGACAAGCTTGGTCGGGAGCGTGAGGAATGGGCCGAACGCTGCAAAAAATCCATGGCCGAGGCAACGGAAGCGCGTGCCGCACGCGCCTATAAATATGGCCCGGATCATCCGCGTTACCGAGACAACGATTTTATGCACCATGGTTATATGTCACAGATCATCCGGGAGGTGAACGAAGAACTGTACGGCAGTGCCGTGCGCGTTTCCATAGACGGTTTCACCATGAGTGATTTTGTGATGCCCTATCTTCAATTTACGCGACCGGCTTCTTGCTTGAGTGCCAACGACAATGCCGGTGTGGGCCATGGAGTGGGACAGGCCATAGGCGCCGCCATCGGTGATCTGGAGAACGGGTCCAGAATCCCCTTTTTGGCTCTGATGGGCGACTCGGGCATGATGAATGCCGCCTTGGATATCCACGTGGCAGTGATGTATAAATTGCCCATCGTCTATCTGGTGACTAATAACGGTGGCTGGATGCCGGGAATGAAATATCCCTGGTACGGTCCAAATTACGATGTGTTGGGTGAACAGGATAGTATTGGCAGTGAGTGGTTGGGTGCTATGCAATATGGCGAAGAACGCCCGACTGCAATGCAGCGTTTTGACCAACTTCCAAAAGTGATCGGCGGATTGGAAGGCATGCAATGTAATCGATCTGAGAATTTCCGAGAAATGCTCAAACAGGCATATAGCATGGCAGAGAAGACCGGACCTGTGGTACTGGACTGCATCGTGGACCGTCATCTTGTGAACAAGGCCGTCATCGGTCCGGTGTATTCGCTGATGTATGCACACCTTCCCTGGGACGAACTTCCTTTAAGAGGCAAGCATTCCCGTAGATCAACCTTGAAACGGTGGTTCCCTGAACTTCAGAAATTGCCGGAAATGCCCATTTTTGATTCATGGGAAGCGGTAACTGAAAAAGAACTTGGTTATGAGTCAAAAAGTGATTGGTTGAAATAAGGCGTGCTGTATAGATTATAAATGGATGAAAACCGGCCGGAGATGGCCACAGGCATTCCGGCTGGTCATCGTACGGAGCGAAAAAAGGGGGTGCAATTGACTTTTCTAGGTGATTTTCATGTAGACCATGTGAATGAAACAACGTTATCGCGCGACATGATTGTGAATTATGTCCGACAGCTTTTTACCCGGGAAGATTTCCCCAGGGAAATATTTGTTGTTTTGGCCGATAGTACTGTTGCCACCAAGGGAGACGTGGTCTGGGCCAATATGGATAACGAGCATCCCTACGATTTTGTGCCCATGCCGTGCATTGACCAATTGATATTAAATCTGCCTTCCAAAGCAGAGTTTCTGAAGGCAGTAGGGGCCAGGGATTTTACTGAAGTTGAAATCAACTCGGAAAAAGAGTTCTGGGGGCAATACCGCTTCGAATTTGCCTACCAGGCCCAAGGGGTGAGGCTCAAATGGCAGTGATTCGGAATCGTCAAGTAGCTGTTCGTAATGACAATTGTATCCACTGTGGCTTTTGCACACAATACATCGTCTGCCCGGCTGGCACCGATGGCTGCATCGGATGTGGTGCATGTGTGACGGCCTGCCCCCAGGGGGCCCGCAGTTTGAAAGTCGTAGCCGCAGGCAGGACGTCCGACAAAACAGAAAAAATAAATCAGCTCGACTTTGAAGTAAACGGTCGCCCCCATCAACTGCAGGGGCCAATATCGGTTTCCAAGGCCCTTGAACGATTGGGTTTCATACCGGAAAAGCAAGGCACATCCGTATCCGCTTGTACGGACACTGCAGATGCATGCAGGACTGGAGGGTGCTGGAAATGCGCTGTTTTAATTGACGGTAAGCAGACCCGCGGCTGTGTTACTGAGCTACGTTCCGGCATGAAAATAGTAACCAGCCCGACGGCCTTGGAGCAGGTGGCACCCAAACGCGTGGTAAGTGTTATGCGTCCGGCTCCCCACGGCCATCCATCAATTTTTACCCATGGCTGCAATTTCCGCTGTGATCTTTGCCATAATTGGGACTTGACGTTTTCATCAACGGCCTCATCCCTTACCCCGGCGCAGGTTGTTGCACAAATGGCTTTGCAGCCGGAAAAGGATCGTTGGATCGGTATATCCGGCGGCGAACCGACGATAAACCGCCCATGGCTGGTGGACACCGT
The DNA here is from genome assembly GCF_054657595.1 of Desulfocicer niacini. Lineage (NCBI taxonomy): Bacteria > Pseudomonadati > Thermodesulfobacteriota > Desulfobacteria > Desulfobacterales > Desulfobacteraceae > Desulfocicer > Desulfocicer niacini. The sequence goes on along the minus strand of NZ_BAAHYK010000004.1, from coordinate 162,887 downwards.
ACAGCAGTTGCGACGATCCGTGCCAGAGAGTCGTATCCAGCTTGATACAAATGCCTCGCTTTTAACGCTGGATTATATTGATGAACTGATTGCTGCCGGCATCACCGATGTATCTCCTGATTACAAAGCATTTGAAATAAAAAGCTTTATGGCCTTAAGCGGGGTTCATGATAAAAATCAGGCAGACCGGTACATGCGGACCATATGGCAGGCCATTGAGTACATAGAGAAAAGATACGCTGATCAAATCTTTATGGCTGTGAGTATTCCCTGTCATCCACGAATTCATACCAGAAGCGAATTGGAGGCAATGGCTACTGCCCTGGCAGCGTTAAACCCAGATATTCCGGTTACCCTTACAGAGCTGCAACCGGCTTTCAGAATGCGTCATTGGCCCTATGTATCACGACAAACCATGGAAGAGGCTGCTGGCTTTTTGGAAAACAAAGGGCTGAGGCGAATAATGATTCAGGGAGGGCAGGGCATCCCCCAGGCTGTGGATCCGTCTGAACTGGCCTTAAGTACGGAAGATTTATAGTTGAAGTCAATGGTATAATATCACTTCATAAAAGTCATATTTCAGCTCATTATTGGTTGGCTGGGCTTAGTCCTGGAATAAGCATGTTTATCTATATTTTTATACAAACCGCTGATCTCATATATCAATGATGAATGACAATACGCTTGTTTTAAGCTTAGTTGGCGGATGGGATAAATAAAAATTTTCTTGGATACAGGCAACAAATAATTGTATAGTCTTCATTTTAGGGAAAATTTCATGTGGAGCGGGCAGCGGGGGGGGCGAAGGTGCAAGAGATGAATTCTTATCGTATAGTATTGGCCGACGACCATATTATTTTACGGGATGGTATCAAGCATATTATCCATGAAAGGCCCGATCTGGAGGTGGTGGGTGAAGCCGCAAACGGGCTGGAATTGCTGCTTCTGTTAAACCGGCAAGATGCTGATATGGTTTTGCTCGACATATCCATGCCGGGACTGAGAGGGCTCGAAGCCGCCCGGGAGATTAGAAGCTGCTATCCGAAGATGAAGATCATAATTCTGACCATGCATAAAAAACGCAGTTATATCCAAAATGCTCTGGCCTCCGGGGTGCATGGTTATCTGCTGAAAGAAGCCACCGGCGATGAGTTGTTTGAGGCCATTAGCTGTGTTCGTAAAGGAGGCAGCTACATCTCCAAATCCCTTTCCGGGGAACTGACTTCAGAGATGATAACCTTCTACCAGGACGGCAGACAATATCGCAAAGAGGTCCTGACCACACGGGAGAAGGAGGTTTTGAAACTTGTGGCAGAAGGTCGGGAGAGTCGGGAAATTGCCAGTTTGTTGTTTATCAGCATTTACACGGTGAACAATCACCGCGCCAATATTATTAGAAAGCTTAAAATAAAAAAAGCCGTTGATCTGGTGAAATATGCCATTCAGGAGGGGTATATTGCCGGTGACTAATCATAGTTTCTTTCCGGCTTTTGCCATTTGTCGGTTTCGCTGTGCCATCAAGCCTGTCAATGCGTCCCCATGGGCGCTCCGCAGGTAGTAGATCCCTTTAGTTAGTGGACATAAATATCCGGGCAGTACCCCCATCTTTAGCTATTTTGGTCTGATCACATAGTATGTCACGCAGTCCTAAATAGGCGAATATGGGGTACAGATCAAATATTCACATTGCTAAACCGAATATTTATAGTTAGATGCCTTTTATTTCAAAGATTTTGGGAACTTTTCGGGTAAAGAGGCACTGTCGACGATCTCCATGAATGGACTCGTATTGGCGTAACGGATACAGCTGTTGCGTAATTCAGGACGAAACTTCATGAATATTTTATATATTTGCGCTTCAGAAATACCAGGATACTTAGCAAGCAATTTTTCCCCTGTGACAACACTCTGGGCCAGGATGAGATTATAGCATGCATCGTGGAACAGATTGGACAAATGTGTGCATCCTGTGAATGCTTTTTGCTTGATCCTACGGGCAAGCCCCGGAACGACACGCTGGCCGATCAAATGATCAAAACAGTCATAGGCTTGTTGACATATTGGATCCGGGACAGATGACATATTGCAGGAGATGGCAGTAATGCGCAATGAGGGTTGCTTAACGAACATATCAATGTGTAAATGGTGGATGTTGTCTTCCATTTCGGCTGCTACGTGCAGTTGCCGGGTCAATGGCAGTAAAAAGATATCCACATTTTTCCGGCGTGTACACAGCCGTCTTTCCGTTTCCGTATTTACGAGTGCCAGGTGCTTTTCCATTGGATGGTTCCTTTTTTTCCATTTCACAATTAATTCGGTCCTTGGAAGGTTTTCTGAAAAGTGTAAACGGCCGTCGTATTTTAGTTAGTTTGTGTGTTGCCGCTTGCGCTGGGATGGGCAAATCAAAATATGACAACGATCCTAAGCGTTATGATAGCTACCTGTCAATGGTGAGACATCACTATTTTGACCGTAAGTATTCGCCCAGTACCCCATTTTTACCTCAGTTTGGCCTGCAGACATAACATTCGAAAACTCCGCAGCTCCAAATAGGCGAACATGGGGCACTTGCAAAGATGTACCCGCATGAATATTTAGTTTTGACATGCAGTGATATTACGCTTGTTCATTGTGGAAAACTTACTTGGTATTAAATGTCCATCTCTGATGAAATAGCTATGAGTAACTATTGTGGGATTGCCCTGTTCTCGATATTCTGAATTATGTTTAGGGCTTATATCAGCGGCGGCCAACAGAGAATTTCAACACTATAATACGAGTGAATTTAATGACGATTCCCCCACCAAAAAATTTGAAAAGCGTTGATGCTCTCAAGGCGCTGGCGATTATCAAAAAAGGCAGTCGAATTTTCCTCGGCACCGGCTGTGGTGAACCACAGCATTTGATCCGGATGCTCATTGAAGAAACGGACGTTGAAGACGGCGTTTTTTATCAGATGCTTTCCAATACACTGGCTCGTTACATTGATGATGAGAGTTTTTTTAAGCGTTTTGCGCTCAAACTGTTTTTCATCAGCCGGCCTATGCGGGCTGCTGCTTTTGAGGGTAAGATAGAATACATTCCGGTTTATCTTTCCCAAATTCCCGATCTGTTTGTAGAGCATGCCATAGGTGTGGATGTTGCACTTGTCCAGGTGAGCCCTCCGGATGACTTTGGCTATTGCAGCCTGGGAATTTCAGTGGACGTTACCAAAGCAGCTCTGGAAAACGCTCGTGTCGTCATTGCCCAGGTCAACCCCCATATGCCCAGGACTTTTGGCAACACCTTTGTACACATTGATCAGGTCGACCATCTGGTGTGGTATCCAGAACCCTTGTTGACCAGTACGCCACTGATAAAAGACAAATGCGTGGCGCGCCGCATCGGACATTATGTTTCGGAATTGGTGGGAGACGGAGCCACGATTCAGGTCGGTTTCGGGCCGTTGCCTGCTGCCATATTGGAATCCCTGGCAAACAAAAAGAATCTGGGTTTGCACACCCAGCTTATAACCGATGCTTTTTTACCTTTGTTTGAAAAACAGGTTATCACCAATAGGAAAAAAACGCTGCTTACCGGGCGCAGCGTTGCGTCAATATGCATGGGCAGCGAAAAACTGTATCAATACGTGAATGATAATCCCAGTTTTTATTTTCACAGCTCCGATTATGTCAGCAATCCCACTGTCATTGCGCAAAATGATAACATGATTTCGATTAGTTCGGCCCTGGAAGTCGATCTCACCGGCCAGGTTTGTACGGATTCGTTGGGTTTTATGTTTTACAGCGGCATTGGCGACCAGGTTGATTTTTTGCGTGGCAGTGCCATGTCCAAGGGCGGTTTTTCCATCATTGCCCTGCCATCGACGGCCCGTAATGGGCAGGTGTCACGCATTGTTCCCCACCTTAGCCTTGGTGCCGGGGTGGCAACCACCCGGGGTGATGTTCATTATGTGGTGACCGAATACGGTATTGCCAAACTGCACGGCAAAAGCGTTTATCAGCGGGTAATGGAATTGGCTCAAATTGCCCACCCCGATTTTCGATCTGAATTGATCGAAGAGGCCAAACATCGTCATTATATTTTTAAGGATCAGATTCCTCCGTCGGTTGATGATCTGTTGTTTTTAGAAAATTATAAGAGTACCTATTTGCTGAAAACCGGAAAGCTGCTTTCGTTCAGGGCTCTTTTGCCGTCGGATGAATTTGATTACCGTAATTTTTTTTACTCGCTGCAGAAAGAGACGATTTACCGCCGGTTCTTTTTTCATATGGAGCTGTTTAGCCATGAAGTGTTGCAACAGGAGTGGTCGAACATTGATTATCGAAAAAATATTACCCTCATCGGACGGAACCAGAAAGGCGCTCATAAAGAAATTATTGCCGTGGGGTCCTATGCGGAAAAAAATTCTTCAAGCGCGGAGGTGGCCTTTGTGGTTCGTGAAGATTTTCAAAGCATGGGGATTGCTTCCTATCTTCTCGAAGCGCTGGAGAAAATTGCCATTTTAAATGGTTATAAGCGGTTCGGGGCTTCGGTGCTGGAAGGCAATTCGGCCATGATTCAGGTATTCACCAAGCGCTACCCCAATGCCAAGGTGACCCTTGACGAAAAAGAAGGGTATCGTATTGAAATGGACTTTTTTACCAGTACCGAAAACCAATACATCTGGCCCCGATAGTGCTTTTTAAAATTAATCCTTATTTCTTTCCAAGCCACAGTAAAGCATCCGATAGAGGCGCATTGGCGGAAGAAGTACTTTCTCTGGACATGGGACCGGGTCCTCCTACCTCCTGTACAACTCTTAAGTGCATAAACGAATTTTTTCGTAAGTTCTCAATAAGTTTGGGTATTCATTCTAAATACCATCCGGAGTTTAAAGGCTAAACAAGATTTCTCTCCCCGAGTTATTGAGCCTTTACACGTTTTCTTCTGCTACTATTGAAATAGTACCCATCATTAAGGCAATTCTTTGATGCATCAAGGGGAAGAAATTTATCTCCTGCCGCTTACATGGGTAATCATCACTATACGGAAATAGCCATTGCTATGGATTGTATCTTTTTTCTACTTGTCATAAATTATATTCAATCATCAGCGACATTATAAGGTCGGAACGCCTGATCCACACTACCTCAGGATAAGACGGTTTTATTAACCAAAGCCTTGGTAGGTGGGGATTCAGATTCATTTTTATTCGCTTTTCGTTTCATTCTGGGGGCAAGTTGAGCTCTTTGAAGGTTTACGAAGCAAGACAGAAAGGAGAGGGAAATGATTCTTAAACAAGTAAGCGACAACCTGAAAATTTTTAAAGACATGGGAATGAATAAATGGCGGGAGACAAAGATGGCGGATCTGAAAAAAGGGGCACGCATCAGAATCTACTCGCCCAATGGCAGAGCGTTGGAGACCGGCGGTGAGGAAACGTTCATAACTCTCACCGACGCGTTTCGTAAACTCGAACAGTGGGCAGTGGAAGTGAGGGCAACTTCCTGAAACGGATTGGGTTTTTGTAATACACCGGTAGGTGGTTCTCAGGCAGCAAGTAAAAATAAGCTATTCGTGAATTCAGTGTTGTTATTCAATAGTAATAATAAGAACAAGGTTTTCTGATTCTCTTACTAAAATAAGAGATAAGAATCTAAGGGAGGAAAACATGGTTCATAACAATAATAATATCAAGACACTGGGCGAACAATTGCCCGATGAAATTGTCATGTTGGAGCTTTTGCTGCGGGACGGTCTGCAGCATGTTCATAAAACCGTTCCCACCGACGCCAAGGTATGGTATGCGGATCAACTTGTTCGGGCCGGCTATAAACATATAGAGGTTACCAATTTTGGACATCCGAAATTGCTGGCCCAAAGTGTTGATGCCGAAGAAATCCTGGAACGGGTATGCAAATTGAAAGTCGTCCAGGAGGAAAAACCCCACCTCAAATGCTATGGTATGACAAAAAAGGCCTTTGAGCGGGCCGCTGATATGGCCCAGAAAGGCTATCTCACCAACAGCATGGCCTTTACCATTTCCGCGGAAGATTTGCATGGTCGCCGCAACTCCGGGCGTACACGTAAGGAATACATGGAAGAGATTCCGGAAATGATAAAGATTGCCGAGGCCAACGGTTTTGAAATTGACATGGCCATTGCAGGTACCTATGGTTCGCCCATTGCCGGCCCGGTTCCCATTGAGAACACTTTTGAATTGATGGACTGGGGCATGGATCATGGTATTCGCAATTTTACACCCTGCGACACCACTGGCGAGTCCAATCCCAGAAGAACCTTTGAGTATATGTCGGCTTTGGTGGATCGTTACGGTAAATACGACGATCAGATTAAATTTAGAATTTCCCATTTTCACGAATGCCGGGGACAGAGCTTGGCCAATACCTTGGCGGCCATTATGGCGGGTGCCCGCGTTATTGAGACCTCTCTGGGCATGGGCGGCGGACAACCGGCATTCATGGTGGATGGCGTCCCCGGCAAGGGCAGCGGGCCTATCTATACAAATTCATGGGAAGTGGGCAATTGTCCCACCGAGGACACCCTGGTCATGCTGGACGAGATGGGCATTCGGACCGGTATTGATATTGATCATGTGCTTTCTCTGGGCCGAGTTTTCGAATGGACCATGGAAAAAACGCTGCCGGTTTGGACCACTAAAGCGGGACGCCCCATTAAGTATCCGGTGGAATGGTGCATACAGCCGAATAACTTGGAACACATCCCTCCCTATGGTCCGCCGCAGATGTTCTGGGCTTCGCCCGAGAAATATATCCCCGCTTCCACTGACTATATCAGTCGCGAGTTCGAAGGACGTACCTATAAATGGGGCAAATGCGAGGGGGAAGAAGACGATTATTGTCGTATCGAGATGTTTGAAGACTAAGAATAAATGCCTGCATCAAAGTAGACAGAATCGAAATCTAAAACCTAAGGAACTGTTAGAAAACAAACTATGCAAAAGTCTCTGACGGAGACACCCCGGTGGGGCAATGGATGGTGCATATAGATGGTTAATTTTTTAATGGAGCCTAAGCAATGAACAACTAAAATGCGGAAACCATGCAATAGCTGGTTCCGGTGCCGCACGACCATTGACGATACGTTTGGATACAGCGGCAATATGTGGAGGAGGAAAATATGAACCTGGCAGATGGCCTAAGAATTAATGCATGGCGTTATCCTGACAAGGCTGCGGTGGTTTTCGAAGACCGGCGCATTACCTATAGCGAACTTAATGAACGTGCCAACCAACTGGCACACGCCATCCTTAAGAGGGGATACAAGCGCCAGACCAAATGTTCGATTATCATGTACAACAATATCGAATTTCTGGAAATCTATCATGGGCTGACACGGGCTGCCATGATTTCAGTCCCGGTGAACTTCCGCCTGGTTCCAACGGAACTCGAATATATTATCAACAATTCAGATTCTGAGGCATTGTTTGTGGGGATAGAACTGTTTGGCAAGCTGCGTCTGGAAAATATCCCGGCTGTGAAAAAAGAAAATATTTTCATCGTCGGCCCCAAAGATCAAATACCGGAGGGTTTTTCACATTACGAGGATCTTTTGGCCGGTAATCCGACGCATGAACCGGGAGAAGTGGATCAGTGCGAGGACGATATTTTCTTTATCGGATACACCTCGGGTACCACGGGTTTTCCCAAAGGGGCTATGAATACCACTCGCGGTACCCTGGACATCGTTAAAAACGTCTTTGTGCGTACCGCCGGGAAACCTTACATTAAACTGGATCAACGCGTGCTGTTGGCCATCATTCCCATCTGTCATTCCAACAGTGTCTGGTCGACCCTGATAACCCTCTGGTGCGGTGGTACCAATGTTGTTTTCCCGTCGGGGCGTTTTGATTCGGAAGAGGTCCTGAAGCTTATCGACAGAGAAAAGGTGACCACCAGTTCCATGGTGCCCACCATGATCACCCGCATTCTGGAACTGCCCGAAGAGGTCAAACAGAAATATGATATGAGATCCCTGACTTCTCTTGGCAGTTCTTCGGCACCGTTGTTGACCAAAACCAAGGAAGCGGCCCTGGATTTTTTCAGGAATGTCCGCTTCAGCGAAGGCTATGGTTCAACTGAAACCGGGGCTTTGACGACCCTTCGCCATAAGGATCAGATGCGAAAGGTGCGCAGCATCGGTCAGCCCAATCCGGGCATTGAGATCAAGCTTGTGGGAGAAGATGGCACCGTCATCACCGAACCGAACAAGCAGGGGGTTTTGTGGGCCAAGGCCCGTTCGGCCTTTATCGGTTATTACAAAGATCCCGAGAAAACAAATGCGGCCATTGACGGAGAATGGTCCACAGCCGGAGACGTAGCCTATTTTGACGAAGAGGGCTATTATTATCTGGCCGACCGGAAGCACGATATGATTATCAGCGGTGGCGAAAACGTCTATCCGGCTGAAATTGAGGAGGTGATCACCCAGCTTTCCGAAGTTTCGGAGGTTGCCGTTATCGGCATCCCCCATCCCGATTTTGGAGAGGAGGTGAAGGCCTTGGTAAAGTTGAAAAATGGCAATGTTTCATTTGTCGATGAAATTCTGGAGTACTGTAAAAACAACCTGGCGGGATATAAGCGGCCGCGCACGGTGGATATCGTGGATGATTTTCCCCGCACCGCCACTGGAAAAATTCTTAAACGCATCCTGCGTCAGCCCTACTGGGAGGGCCAGGAGAAAACGCTCTGATTGGCAAGAAGATTCCGGTCTCTTGATGTTTCTCAGAAAAAGAGAGGTTGTACCGGTCAGTAAGATGTTTCAGGCAAGAAACTTTGGCTTGCGCAATGGAAGAAGTGTATCAAATTATAAAAAATTATACAAATGATAAAAGGTGGATAGAGGGAGGATAAATGGGAATAGCAGAACTGACCGAGAGGAACCAACGTGCCCTTGAAGGAGGTGGGAAAAAGCGAATAGAAAAACAGCACGCGGATGGAAAGCTCACTGCCCGTGAGCGTATTGATACGCTATTGGATAAGGGGACCTTTGCTGAACTGGACCGATTCAAAACCCACCGTTGCACCGATTTCGGCATGGCTGATAAACAGATTCCCGGAGATGGGGTAGTGACGGGCAGCGGCGAAGTCCATGGACGGCAGGTTTTCGTTTTTGCCCAGGATTTTACGGCCTTTGGGGGGTCCTTGTCTTTGGCCCATGCGGAAAAGATCTGCAAGGTGATGGAAATGGCGTTGCGGATGGGTGCACCCATTATCGGATTGAACGATTCCGGTGGAGCCCGGATCCAGGAGGGAGTCATGAGCCTGGCCGGGTATGGTGAGATTTTCCAAAATAATGTCATGGCATCGGGGGTAGTTCCCCAGATCACTGCCATTATGGGGCCTTCGGCCGGGGGAGCGGTATACTCGCCAGCTCTGACGGACTGGATTTTCATGGTTGAGAATACCAGCCATATGTTCATCACCGGCCCCGAGGTCATTAAATCCGTAACACGGGAAGAGGTAAACAAGGAGGAGCTGGGGGGGGCCATGGCCCACAATGCCAAAAGCGGCGTGGCTCATTTTTCAACCCCCAATGACCGCGAGTGCCTGCTGAAAATTCGTGAATTATTGTCTTTTCTGCCCCAGAACAACATGGAAGAACCTCCTTGTCTGAATTCAGCAGACGATCCCCAACGGCGGGATGAAACCCTTGGCCAGGTCGTGCCCGCCGATCCCAATAAACCCTATGACATCCGTGATATCATACACTCCAATCTGGATGACAACTATTTTTTTGAAATCCAGGCCCATTGGGCGCAAAACATGGTCATTGGCCTGGGCCGTCTGGATGGGCGAACCGTGGGGGTGGTGGCCAATCAACCGGCGGTCATGGCCGGTGTGCTGGACATAAACGCCTCAACCAAAGCCGCTCGTTTCGTCCGTTTCTGTGACTGTTTTAATATTCCCCTCATTATTTATGAAGACGTGCCCGGATTTATGCCTGGCACCATGCAGGAGCACAACGGCATCATCAGGCATGGTGCCAAGTTGATTTATGCCTTTGCAGAGTCCACGGTGCCGCGAGTCACCCTGATTACCCGCAAGGCCTACGGAGGTGCTTATATCGTCATGAGTTCCAAACATCTGCGCGGTGATATCAATCTTGCTTATCCCAATGCCGAGATAGCCGTAATGGGGGCCGAGGGCGCTGTGAATATTATTTGCCGTAATCAGATCAAGGCGGCGGCAAAACCCGATGCCGAGCGGAAGCGCCTGATAAAAGAGTACCGAGACAAGTTCTCCAATCCTTATAAGGCTGCGGAACTGGGCTACATTGATGAGGTGGTGGATCCTGCTGATACGCGACCTAAGCTTATTCAGGCACTGAAAATGCTGGCCCAAAAGCAGGACAGCAATCCACCCAAAAAACATGGCAATATGCCCCTGTAGAAAGGAGAACGCCAAATGACCTGGCAACAAGTACTGGAGTTGATAAAGAGCATTCTGATTACCCAAACCGGAATTCCGAACCTTGCCTATAATCAGGTGCTCATGATTTGTATTGCTTTGGTGTTTCTATATCTGGCGGTGGTTAAGGAGTACGAGCCCTTGCTTCTGGTGCCCATCGGATTCGGCATTTTTCTGGTTAATTTTCCCCTGACGCCGCTGATGGGGTTCAGCGAGCATGGTACTCCCGAGCTTATCCGTGTTTTTTATAAGTATGGCGTTGAATGGGAGGTCATTCCCCCCATGATTTTTTTGGGACTGGGTGCCATGACCGATTTTGGCCCCATGATTGCAAACCCAAAAGTTCTTATTATTGGCGCCGGTGCTCAATTGGGGGTGTTTGTCACTTATCTGGGAACCCTTTTTCTGGGATTCACTCTTAAAGAAGCCGCGTCTGTGGCCATTATCGGCGGCGCCGACGGCCCCACCACCATTTACCTGACAGCCAAACTGGCCCCGCAACTGCTCGGTGCCAATGCTTTGGCCGCCTATTCCTACATGGCCTTGGTGCCCCTGATTCAGCCACCCATTATGCGCATGATGACCACCCCTGAGCAGCGTAGAATAAAAATGCGGCAGTTACGTCCGGTATCGATCAAAGAGAAGATTTTGTTTCCGCTCATTGCTACCAGTCTCATCGTTTTGCTCATACCGGCAGTGGCGCCGCTCATGGGGATGTTCATGTTTGGTAATTTCATGCGGGAATGCGGTGTTGTTAAACGCTTGTCAGATACGGCTCAGAATTCCTTGATGAATATCATTACCATATTATTGGGGTTGTCAGTGGGGGCCACCATGCAGGCCGATAAATTTTTGACTTGGAAGCCGCTGATGATTTTCAGCCTGGGGTTGTTTGATTTTGTGATATGCACATTTGGTGGCATACTGATCGTTCATATCATGAATAAATTCCTCAAAAACAAAATAAATCCGCTGATCGGCTCGGCCGGTGTTTCGGCAGTACCCATGGCCGCACGGGTGGCGCATTCCGAGGGACTGAAAGCCGACCCGGACAATTGGCTGATCATGCACGCCATGGGACCCAATCTTGCCGGTGTGATCGGCTCGGCCGCAGCCGCCGGTATGTTTATTGCCATGTTTAATTAGTCCGATAAAGACAAAGTTAGGAGGACTTAAATGAGAAAAGACCAGACCATAAACGGGTTCCTGCGGCAGGGAGGGCTCTGCCTGATGCTGATCGTGGGACTGATTGTAATATATAGCCAAACCGGCTGGGCTAACAATGGGTCCCGGAATAATAAGGAAATTCCCGAATTTACACGGGAAGGCGAGAAAATGGTGGCCACGCTCATTCCCCGGGCCAAAAGCACAAGTGTTCGAATCATTTTTGACGTTTCCGGAGGGCAATTGGCTTCGATGACAACCAAACCCTTTAAGGATGTCGATCGGCCGGAGGTGGACGAGAAGGATTTTAAATCGGGCCTCTATGTCCTTTCCCTGGATAACCTACCTGTGGAGGGCACGGCGACGATTACCCTGTCTTCGGATTTTTTCAGTTCATCCACTGAGTTTTGGATTTTCAATCCCAATCGTGAAGCTGCCTGGACCAAGGCCGATATTCGGAATATAGACCGAGGTGACCTCATTCGTGATATTATTTTAACGGTGGAAGACGGCGGCCCATTGGATGCCGATAATATTGCCGATGGGAGTATTACACTGGTGGGTGGTCCTAAGGATTCATTCTGGGGGTATGCGTTGGGAACGCTGTTTATCCGATTTTTCGGCATTTTTTTGGTGCTGTCGATCCTGATGTTCGGCATGTTCTGTTCCGGCATGATTTTTGAAAAATTGGATAAACAGGGGAGTCAAAAGCCTGGGCCGCCGCCATCCGGTTCCGAACCGACATCATCTCCGGATGGCGGGAAAAGTAATGGCGGGGGTCGGACGATGGATGCCGAAAGCATGGCAGCTGCTGTGGTGGCCCTGCATATGTTTCTCTCCCCGGTTCGGGAGCCGGTACTTATGGAGCTTAAAACACCCGGAGCCACGGGTTGGGTTCAGCATGGACGACAAAGGGCCATTGCTGCGAATCCTTTAGGTGCACATAATTGTTAAAAATTGAAAATATATAATCACCACGGGGGCCACGATTTTTTAATCCTGGTTCTCCCACAACAGAGCATGAAAGTAATGTTAGGCATCCCTATATTTTTATAAAAAAATACAAAGTGAGGTAACGATGCATTATCAATTGGCAATTGAAGACAAAAAATATGCCGTCGAGATCGGGGCCATGGAAGCTGGTTGCGTTGCCGTGACTGTAAATGACGCGGTTTATCAGGTAAGTGTAGAAAACTTCATGGGGCATGCCTCCAGTACGCCTGCCGCACCACAGGCGGTCCCGGCGACACCCCCTCCCCAGGCCATGTCGCGGGCGATACCGGCTGCGGCGGTTGCGTCCGCAGCTTCCGTCCAGACGGCTACGTCCGGAAACGGCACGGTGGCAGCCCCCATTCCTGGGCTCATCCTTGACATTAAGGTTGCGGTGGGTGATGCGGTGACCGCTGGTCAAACAGTGGGCATTATGGAGGCCATGAAGATGGAGAACAACATCAACAGTCCCATGAACGGCAAGGTACTGGAGATCAGAGTGACCAAGGGTGCCACCGTGGCCGACGGTGAGGTTATTATGCTTATTGGGTGAATTCCCATCCAACAAACTGCTCCGCCCGTGTTCACAGGGACATGCGGGAAACAAATAGGGCATTATGGAGTTTTTTAAGAATCAGCTATTGAGGGCGTGTTGTGAATTTTTGTTTCATGAAATAGCTATTTGATCTTTTCAAATTTAGAGCTGGCGTAATCCATGGCTCGCTGGGCATAATTTTCCGCAGGCAGTCGAAGCAGTTCAAGCATTGATTCATCCATTTGACTTTTTATTTTTCCCGGTAAACCGGTAACCAGTGAAAATGGCGGGATAATCGTTTTCTCAAGCACCACCGCACCCGCCGCCACAATGGACCCTCGGCCGATGACAGCATGGTTCATCACCATGGCCCCCATGCCGATAAGGCAGTCATCTTCAATTCTGCATCCATGGATTACGCAGTTGTGGCCAATGGTGACCCCTTTACCTATGATAAGGGGGACATCATAATCGGAATGGCACATGGTGAGATCCTGTATGTTGGTATTTTCTCCCACAATGATGGCATTGCAATCCCCCCGGAGCACGCAGTTGAACCACACCGAGGTGTTTTCTGCCAGGGTGACATCACCAATAAGTGTTGCGCCGGGGGCCAAATAGGCGGACGGGGATATATGGGGTGTTTTCTTCTTGAAACGGTAGATGGACATTTTAAAGCTCCTTTCAGTTTTGTCAGTTTGAATTGCCGTTCAATTGGGTCCGCTTTGTGGGGTGGGCTTTCAACGTCTCCTCCCTCGGTCCCTTGGTGGCATAATCCTGAAATCGTTCATATCCGGTCGGTGAAAAAAACGGGATTAATAAAGGGATATCTTCATCGTTCAAAGCGTTTCTTATCATGGCCGCCATTGAAAAGGCAAATCATAAGGCTCTGATCCCAACGGGTTTCATTTGCAGGGAGGCAGGGCAGCCATGATGGGTAGGTGTTCATCGTTTTCTTGACAAACCCCCCGGATATGGTATTATTTTCGCGTTTTTATACAGGATGTCGCTGTCCCCGGGGAACCCGGTGAAATTCCGGGACGGACCCGCCGCCGTGAGTGAGGACGAACGCCGCATCATTGCCACTGTGCTGTAAATGTAATCACCGAAGCAGCATGGGAAGGCGCGGCAAATAGGATGAATCACAAGTCAGAATATCTGTGGGAACAGTGAAAACAGATGGCTTTCGGAGAGATGGTAAATCCCCGGGTCGATGCATTGTCGGCGTGGGGATTTTTGCGTGCCGACCTTAAATGGAGAATCCATGGACGGATACCGGCACTTTTTGTTTTTTAGCTTTTCTTTTTTTAAAATAGCCCTTCCCCGGGCCAGGAGGAAGAGCCTTTGATTTCTTCCGGCTTTCAAGATGCCGATGCCACCCACAAAGATTTCCAGTACCTGGAGAATCTGGCAACGGCCTACTGGTATTCCGAAGTATTTTTTGCTTCCCTGGAATTGAATCTGTTTCAACACCTGGACAAGGGCCAGCACACCCTTAAATCCCTTTCCCATGCAGCGCAGTGTCATGTCGATGGACTGTCTCGCCTTTTGAGAGCCCTGGAAAAAATGGCCCTGGTATCCCGGTATAAGGATGCCTGGTTCAATATGTTTCTTGCTTCTCACTATCTGGTGCCGGGAAAATCCACCTTTATGGGAGCGTTTTTTCTTTATCGACGATACATGCAGCCCCAGTGGACACAGCTTGCTTCCCGGGTTTCATGTCAGGAAAAATCAGAGCATGCTGCCACTTCCAAATCCCAGCCCCTTGAGACGGTTTCGGACCAAGGGGAGCAGGAGGACCATGATTACCGGGCAAGGAACCTTCGCTATGTCACGGCCATGGATACCCTGGTAAAGGAAAAGGCCCTGGAAATTGCCGGAGTAATAAAGGGAGAGTCCCTGAAGGGACCGCTTTTGGATGTGGGGGGCGGGGCCGGCAGCATGATCCGGGCATTGCTTCCCTTGATTCCGGGGGGACGCGCAGTGCTGTTTGAACTTGCCGAGGTTATTGATGCAGCACGAAAGATTTATCCGGAAACCGCCTCCTGGCAGGGCATTGAAACCATGGCAGGTGATTTTAGAACCCATGGTTTTGAACAGACATTCGGGGTAATTGTGCTGAGCAATTTTCTACATGCCTATGGACCGGAAGAGGCGAGACAATTGCTTGAAAAAGCCATTTCCCTTTTAAAACCAGGGGGCATGATACTCATCCATGACTATTTTCCCGACCGGGCTGGAAGAGATCCCCAGAAAGGCGCCCTCTATGATTTGACCATGATGCTCAATACCTACAACGGGTGCTGCCACGAGGCCGGAGACATTGAAGCCTGGCTCAGAGATGGGGGTATGGGGAACTGTGAGGTGATAGATCTTGACACAGACACCGCCCTCATGGTGGCGGGGGGGAGCGGCAGTGCCGGCGATGAGGGGAAAAAATGGGTCCGCATCGTCCTGGACCATGGGTTTGAACGTGCCGTTAAGATTGTCCCTGAAACGGTGATCACAGCCCCCTGGGTGCGAAAAAAATGTCAGTGGGGATGTGAGGGGTTTGGAAAAAACCTGCAATGCCCGCCCCGGGGAATGTCCCACGACGAAACCCGGGAGATGATAGACAGTTACGAGACTTTGTTCCTTGTGGAGGGAGCCCCGCCGGGAACCGCCTTTCATAAACAGCTTTTGTCCCTTGAAAAAACCGCCTTTCTGAAAGGTTTCCATAAGGCCTTTGTGTTTGGGGCTGGTCCCTGCACGGTGTGCCCGGAATGTCCCGCCGACGGTACTTGCCATCACCCCCATCTGTCACGCCCAGCCATGGAGTCCTCGGGCATTGATGTGTATGAAACCGCATCCCGGGCTGGCATACGCCTGGCCCCTGTGACGGAAAGCCTGGATTATGTCAAATATATGGGGCTTTTGCTTCTGAAATAAAATATGGAGTCTACAATGAAAATACTTCTGGTACAGGTACCCACATCCCACCTGGGGGCCGGAGAAAAAGTGTACCCATTGGGCCTTTCCCGGTTATCCAGCACGGTGCCGAAGGGCATTGAAAAAAGCGTTCTGGACATGAATATTTGCCCTGACCCCTGGCAGGCCCTTCACCAGGCCTTGATGGATGAAGTCCCGGATGTGGTGGCCCTTTCCTTTCGGAACCTTGATCCCCTGGCAGGGCATCAGGCATCCTATCTGTCGTCTTTGAAAACCGCAGCCCGGATGGTTAAAAACATGGCGCCAGGAGCTGGGCTTCTAGCTGGGGGACCGGCCTTTTCGCTTTTTGCCAAAAGACTCATGGAGGAGGTCCCCCAAATTGATGTGGGACTAAAGGGAGAGGGGGAGTTGATTTTCCCGTCCCTTCTTACACCGGATCCGGATTATCCTCATATCCCCGGGATTCTATGGCGGGACCGGGGACAGGTGGTTGTCAATGGCCCCGGTGCCAGGATGGACGTGGACCTGCTTCCCCCCATGGATCTCAGGGCCTTTCCCCCGGAGAAGTATACCCGGGGCAATGCATATGTGGCGGCCATGGGCATTGAAGGTAAAAGGGGGTGTGACCTGTGGTGCAGTTATTGCCTTTATCCTTTCCTGGGGGGAGCTGCCATGCGGCTTAGAAGCCCTGTAAAGATTGTGGATGAGATGGAGCACCTGCACAAAGAATGCAATATTGGTCTGTTTCATTTCACCGACGGAGTTTTAAATCGTCCTGCGGATCATTTTGAGGCCCTGTGCCGGGAACTTATCCGCAGAAAACTAAATGTTTCCTGGACTGGGTTTTTCCGGGAGGATTCCCTGACCGCCGAAAACCTGGATCTGGCACAACGGGCGGGCGTGGTGGCTGTGTATTTCTCCGGGGATGCCCTCACCGATTATGGATTGAAGCTTTTAAATAAAAAAATGACCCGGCAGGATATCCTCAACGCCTCCCGGTTGACGGCGGATAAAAAAGTCCTCACAATGTGCCATTTCCTGGTGAATCTGCCCGGGGAGACAGCAAGAGATGTCATGGAGGCCCGGGACATGCTGGATGAACTACTTGACATCCATGGTGATGCCGGAAATTTGGGGGCAGTGATATTTAATCACATACGGCTCTATCCCGGGGCACCCATTACCAGGAAACTCATCCGAGACGGTATGCTTGATTCTGAAACAGATCTGCTTTATCCGGTGTATCATAATCCCGTCCACGGTAGTCATCTGCTCCATGAATTTGAAGCAACGTGTCACAGTGCCGGTGTATTTTCCCGTCTGAAAATAAATGGAACTGCCATGGAGACTGTAAAATGATGGACGCTGTTGTACTGGAACATCCCCGGATGGCTTCTGAAAAAAGATTCAATGATATTGCCAACACCCCTCTTTGGTCCTGCCTCATGGGGGGATATGCAGCCTCGGCCCTGGATGCCGCCGGATATGAGACCACATTCATGGACGCGGCCCAGGGGTTCTGGACCTTTGAGGAAACAAAAGAAAAAATACTGGCACTTGATCCGTGGCTTTTGTGCATTAATGCTGTGTATTTCTGGGAGCACACCCCATTCTTGTTTAAATTCCTGGAGGATTTGAAAAAACAGGGATTTCCTGGTCATATAAATCTGTTTGGCTTTTTTCCCACCCTTGTGTATGCTGAAATTCTGGAAAATCAGCCGGTGGTGGATTCCGTGGCCGTGGGGGAGTTTGAACATACCTTGGTGGCCCTGGCCCGGGCACTTCAAAAAGGAAACCACTTCCAGGGGATCGAAGGCCTTGCCCTTAAAGGGCCTTCAAAGGATGACCCGGCAGTTAAGAAAATACCGGTGCGCACACCGGCAAAGAATCTTGATGATTTCCCCTTTCCCTGGCGGGCTTCCCTGGAGGGTACCGTTACCGTGCTTGCCAGCCGGGGATGTTATAACCATTGCAGCTTCTGCCCGGTGCCATCTTTTTACAACCAGGGGCCTTTGTGGCGGGGACGATCCCCGGAAAACATTGCAAAAGAGATGGCCGATCTGGTTGACCGCGGGGGGAAGCGTTTTTACTTTGCAGATCCCAATTTCATTGGCCCGGGCCGTGGGGGAAAACAAAGAATTCTGGATTTGCTGAACCTGATAGCGCCCTTGAACATAACCTTTGGCATGGAAACGCGACCGGCAGATCTGGATGATGAGATCTTGGAAAAATTAACAGCAGCAGGCTTTAATTCCCTTTTGATGGGCATTGAAAGCGGATCTGCAAGGGTGCTTGGCAATCTTAACAAGCAATCGGCAGCCAATGAGGGGGCCCGGGCCATTGCCCTTTGCCGTCGCCATGGCATTGAGCCGGAGATTGGATTTTTAATGTTTGTGCCGGACAGTTCCGTGGCGGATCTCCGGGACAACATGGCGTTTTTGATGGAAAACAAGCTCCTGGATCGCCTGGAACGAACCGCCAATCTCATGTGCCATTGCCAGATTGTGCTTTCCGGCACATCCGGGTACGCGGCCTTTGAACGGATGAACCGCCTTGAAAAAAGCGGCTTATTCGGATTTGAAGGAGATGTCGCCTTTCTGGATCCCGGTGTTGAATGGATGTCCCGGCGCGTGGTGTTTGCCTGTCACACCGTTTTAAGATTCATGTCCGACAAGGCATCTCCACTTTACTGGGCATTGCCGGACATTTCTGTGTCAAACAAGGTGAATGCCTATCTGGTGGCCCTTTTCTTCAGGCTGCTTGACCAGGTGGAGACCCTGGGTCCGGTGGATAACCTGGAGGAGATGGAAGAAAAAATTTTTAAAGAAATCTCAGCCCTTTTGCAGGGAGCCTGATCTCCATTGAACTTGTGGGCTTGGTTATAATATGGGCCACTGGTCATAATTATCGCGCCATTGGGGTCAGGTTTGCGGTCAAACCCCACAATGCTCAAATTCGAAACTTGACATAAAAAATAAGGAGATGATTTTCATGCTGTCCCGTGAATGCCATTGCCATGAAGTGCTGTCCCGTGTCGTCAATGACGCAAGCCACCCCCCTGCGCCGGATGCGGATCTGTTTGAACCCACCAGTGTCATGGCTCTTGCCGGTATTCGCCCGGAACCTTTTCTGCTACTCATTCAAAAGGCAGACCGCCAGGGTTATCCTTGGCGGAACCAGATGGCGTTTCCCGGGGGACATGTAGACCCCAATGATGCGGATCGGGGGGCCACGGCCCTGCGTGAACTCAGAGAAGAGCTGGCCATCACCCGGGATCAGGTGGAGATGGTGGGCTCCATTGGGCATTTTCAGACCATCAACAATAAGGATATCGAAGCATTCCTTGGGATATGGGACCAAACAGGAGATATCGATTTTGATGAGAAGGAAATATCCAGGGTTTTCAGGATTCCATTGCAGCATTTTACCCAGATTCACAGGGACAAGGGCTTTCATGGGAGATATCCCGATATTCGTGAATTGACCTACCCATTCAAAGATGTGGTGATATGGGGGGTCACCGCAAAAATCATTCATCATCTAATGGAAATTCTGCCTGAAGATCCTAATGGCGCAAGCTACTTTTCCCAGCCCTGATCCGGACAATTATATTGCTGGCCCCTCCCTCATCCATCCATGGATATATGTCCATGGGGTGTTTCGGTAATCCGTTTTTTTATGCCGCCCGGAGCCCCCTTTCTTGCCTGAAATCTGCCCTTAAACGATGCATTAAAACAACCCTTTTTATGGAAAATCAGTCTGGAATGATGGGGTGTCACAATGTGGTGCACCTGTCTTTATTTTAAGGCCTGTTTAGGCGTTTTATTCCTGTGTTTTCAGGTTGTTGGCCGCCTTGTTTTTGGCGATGTTACACAATATGTCGTTTTATTCCTTGACTTGAATCTATATATTGATTATTTTTGTCGCCTCTGGTATTCTTACAGAAAATCCACGAACTGCCAGCATTTGATTCAAAAACAGCCAAAATTAATATAAAGCACCAGGGAATCCAAGGGAGCGACGAATGTTTGAAAAAATAAAAAAGCGTGACGGCCGAATTGCGGAATTTGACTCTTCAAAAATCAGTGATGCCATTGCCAAATCAGGTAAGGAGACCGGTGAATTTGATGAAAGAGAAGCAAAAAAACTGACACTCAAGGTCATCACTCTTGCCAGGGATCTGCGGCTTGGCGCCTGTCCCGAGGTGGAGGAAATCCAGGATATTGTGGAGCGGGTCCTCCTTGATTCCCCCTTTTATAAAACCGCCAAGGCTTACATCATTTACCGGGAACAGCACAACCAGATCCGTCGGATCACCATCCGTGAACACCTGGACCTCATGGAAAAATACATCGGCCGTATGGACTGGAAAGTAAAAGAGAACAGTAATATGAGTTACTCTCTCCAGGGACTTAATAATTACATCTCATCGGGCATAACCGCCGAATACTGGCTGAACAGAATTTATCCCCCCGGGGTGAGGGAGTCCCATGAAAGGGGAGATATCCATATCCATGATTTGAGCCTGTTGTCCGTATATTGCGTGGGATGGGATCTTCAGGATCTGCTCATGGAAGGATTTAAAGGGGTATCCGGTAAGGTGGAAAGCCTGCCTCCCCGGCATCTTAGAACCGCCCTGGGTCAGATGGTGAACTTTTTTTATACCCTCCAGGGTGAGGCAGCCGGTGCCCAGGCCATGTCCAATTTTGATACCCTGCTGGCCCCCTTTGTCCGGGAAGATAACCTTGGTTACAAAGAGGTGAAGCAGGCCCTTCAGGAGTTTGTATTCAACATAAATATTCCTACGCGGGTGGGATTCCAGACCCCTTTTACTAATATCACCATGGATCTTGTGGTTCCCTCTATTTTAAAAAATTCTCCGGTGGTTATCGGTGGAGAATACCGGGAAGACACCTATGCCGACTATCAGCATGAAATGGATATGATCAACAACGCCTTTGCCGAGGTGATGATGGAAGGGGATGCCAAGGGTCGGGTTTTCACCTTTCCCATTCCGACTTACAACATCACCGAAGACTTTAACTGGGACAATGAAAACCTTGAAAATGTCTGGAAAATGACCGGCAAATACGGCATCCCCTATTTTTCTAACTTTGTAAATTCTGATATGTCCCCGGATGATGCCCGTTCCATGTGCTGCCGGCTGCGGCTGGACAACCGGGAACTGCAAAAAAGGGGCGGGGGGCTTTTTGGTGCCAATCCCCTCACCGGTTCCATCGGGGTTGTCACCATTAATTTGCCCCGGTTGGGATACACCTCGGACACGGAACAGGATTTCATGGACAAGCTCGATGATCTTGTGAAGATTGCCGGAGAATCCCTGAGCATAAAGCGCAAGGTGCTGGAAAAATTCACCGATGGCAACCTTTATCCCTATTCAAAATTCTATCTGAGAAAAATCAAGGAAAGTGCCGGGTGTTTTTGGCGTAACCATTTTTCCACCATCGGGATACTTGGCATGAACGAGGCCTGTGTGAATTTTTTGGGTAAAGGGATTGCATCGCAGGAGGGACAGGCTTTTTCCATCCGGGTCATGGACCATCTCCGGGCGGAAATTGAGAAAATGCAGGTGGAAACAGGCGAGATGTTTAACCTGGAAGCAACCCCGGCCGAGGGAACCACCTATCGCTTTGCCATGAAAGACAAGGAACGTTATCCTGACATCATCTGTGCCAATGAAGCCGAGTATACGGCGGGCAGCGACCCCTTTTACACCAACTCCACCCATCTGCCGGTGAATTACACAGATGATGTGTTCGAGGTGCTGGATCTCCAGGATGGTCTCCAGATAAAATACACCGGTGGCACGGTGCTTCATCTGTTTCTGGGAGAAGAGGTGTGCGATGTGGAGGTGGTCAAGCAGATGGTGCAAAAGGTGGCCAATAACTATAAGCTGCCCTATTTTACACTTACCCCCACCTTCAGTGTCTGCGCTTCCCATGGTTATATCCCCGGAGAAGAATCCGTGTGCCCCAAGTGCGGTGGGGAAACAGAAGTGTACTCCCGGGTGGTTGGATATCTGCGGCCGGTGAAGCAGTGGAACAACGGCAAACAGACAGAGTTCTGCATGCGTAAAACCTTTAAAGTGGCCTCCTGAGGCGTATTGCCATTAAGATCACCGTGGATTTGAGTCGATTTTAAGCCTGTGGATTGGAAAGGGGCCTTTGCTTATAATTCGGGCACATTTTCCATGAATCAGGCTTTTTTCATGTTAAGATCCAACACGATAAGATTGAACAATAAGGAACAAAATTCAATGTCAATGATTCTGGGGGGACTGCAGAAAAACAGCTTGATTGATTTTCCAGGAACGGTGGCTTGCGTGGTGTTTACATCAGGGTGTAATTTCTGCTGTCCTTACTGCCACAATCCCGATCTTGCAAGGGGAAAGGTGTCCCCCGATGCTCCAACAGAAGTAGATGTGTTTACCTTTCTGGAGAAAAGAAAAGGCATGCTGGACGGAGTGGTGATCACCGGGGGAGAACCGTCGTTGCACAAGGATCTTGAAGGATTCTGTTTCAAGATCAAAAATATGGGCTATAAAATCAAGCTTGATACCAACGGAAGCCACCCCGAGGTGTTGGCAAGTCTGCTGCGACGGCAATTGCTGGATTGTGTGGCCATGGACATTAAAACCGGCCTTGACAGATATGATGATTTTATCCGGGGGGATTTCAAGACAGATAGCATCATGGAATCGGTGAAACTTATCATGGGCAGTGCCCCCGCCTATGAGTTCAGAACCACCTGTGTCCGCCCGTTTATAGATGAAGCCATAGCGGCGGACATTGGCCGGATGATCAAGGGGGCATCCCACTATGTGCTCCAGCATTGTTCCCGGAACGTATCGGTATTAAACTCCTCTTTTTTTGAATTGGAAAATCGTTTTTTCCAGGAGAAAGACATGGTGGCACTTCAAAAGGCCGTTGAGCCCCATGTGGTTAAATGTTCCATTCGATGATGGACCTTATCGTATTGTCTACTCTCTCCATTGAAGTGGACTGATTTTTTACTCGACCGTCATAAGGGCTCAGTGGCTGACAATTGACCGTTTTAGCATTCTTTATCCCTGGTTGGTTTTAGACGTATCCTTTTCATCTGCCAGGGGATAGATCATATTACCGGATCTGGATAGGTCATAGCCCCCCAGTTCCTGGGCGGTTGTTTTAAAGATATCTTCCTTGAGCAGTCCCAGAAACAGCTGAATCCCCTTGTCAAAGAAACGTTCCTTTGAGATGAGAAGGTCAAATCTTTCCCAGCAGATGGGAATGAAACCAAGGCCCAGTTTCTCTGCCACGGGTTTGATTCCCGGGCCAGCATCTGCAGATCCGGATAGCACCGCAAGGCCGATATCCATGTGTTTGGCCGCAATGTTGTCATACCCCTTAATGGAACTTCCCTTTATACCCGCCTTTTTAAGCTCTCCATCAAACAACTGGCGCGTTCCAGTGCCAAGGCTTCTGTTGACAATGCTGATACCCGGCTGGGCTAGATCTTGTATGCCGTTAATGCCCCAGGGGTTTTTTTTCTTCACCAGAATGCCCTGCTGACGCATGCAGAAATTAACCGCTGCCGGCATGCGTTTCATTTCCTTTTCAAGGAATGGGAAATTATACTCCTTATCCTGACCGTCGGTGTCTGCCACCAGATGACTGGAGGCGATGTGGCACATGTTTTTTCTCAAGGCCCGGATGCCCCCCATGCTGCCGGTGAAACCAAACATGGCCATGTGATGGGGGGACTGGCTGTTAAAATGGGTCAGCATGGCATCCAGTAGCAGATCGTTACTGCCGGCAATGAGCACCAGTCCATGGTAGGGGGGCAGTTTGGCGGCCGGTTCAGGATAATTGATGGTCCCCGATTCAATCCACTGGCGGACCAGGTCAATGGGAAACAGCCATTTGCCGGTGACCTTGGTGGCGGGAAGTCCTTTGTCGGATATGAGGCTGTAAACCATTTTTTCGTTGATGTTTAAAAATTTTGCCACTTCCCGGGTTGAAAGTAATTCACTCATTGTTATGACTCCTTTTCCATGGGCTGTTGAAGATTGCTTCCAACTCCCTTGCTCAATTTATTTTTTTTGTTCTTGAGCCATACCATATTCCAGCGTAAATCACTATCCTTCTTACTCGATGATTGAATTCTTGTCTCTTATTTTCTTGTTGTTTTTGTAAAAGGAGTAGACAATTGTTTGCTTCTGGTCTGTCCCGATCAGTTTTTTGGATGTGATCACAACATGGGGAGTTCTGGGGGGCAGGTGGCAAGATGGTCCACGGTATGTCTTGATGAATTTAAATAACCGTGGTATGCGTGGGTAAAATTATTTCAAGGGGCTTCGTTATGAATCATCAAACACTGACGCAATTGAAACGGTTTTTTCTGGCATATGCAGATAAATACATACAAGGCTCCCATGACCCTGAGCCCCTGACGCTGAAAAAAGACCATACCCTCAGGGTATGCAGCGAGATACTTGCTTTGGGAAAGGCCCTTGGCCTGGACGATGACAAGATGATGCTGGCCGAAGCCATGGCTCTTTTCCATGATCTTGGAAGATTCAGGCAGTATGAAATCTATAAAACTTTTCTGGACCAGCAATCAGAAAACCATGCCCGCCTCAGCCTTCAAGAAATGGATGCCCATGGTGTTCTTGATTCCTTGACTGTCCGGGAGGCAACCCTGATTAAAAAATCCATTGGGTTTCATAATGTTGCACAGATTCCCCGGCAGGGAGATGGAGATCTGATGTTTTTTATCCGATTGCTTCGGGATGCCGATAAGCTTGATATCTGGCGGGTGGTCATAGAAAATTACACCCATCCCCGACCGGGAAGTCAGCAGGCTATCAATCTGGGACTTTCAGATGACCCTGGGGTTTCCAGCGATGTCATGGATGCCATTATGGCCGGGACCTTTGTTAAAAGTGCAGCAATCAAATGCCTCAATGACTTTAAACTCATGCAGATTAGTTGGGTATTTGATTTGAATTTTTCTCCATCCATTCAATGGGTGAAAGAGCGTAAGTACATTGAAAAAATAGCCGCATGCCTGCCCGATATTCCCCGGGTGAACGCGGCCATCGCCCAAGTGTATCATTATATGGATACCCGGGTACCGCTGAACGATTTTAATCAAATTCCGGGGGACCATCAAGAACTGTCCCATGCCATCGGCAACGGTGCAGGCAGATAGCCCCATGACATGGTCTGTCAGCAGATTTAAAGGAATAATCGTCCGGGGACTGTTTATTGGATGCTGTCTGTGCCTGTGCGTTTCCCTTGGCCGGGGGGAAGAAAAAATTGATATGCCCCGTTACCAGTGCACATCCACGCTTTCCCGGGGGGAAGTTAACTGGAGCACCGGCAGGGTTTATGCCCGTGGAAGGGCCGTTCCAGTGGATCGAAAAAAGGCAGAATCCCCAGACTTTATTTTAAGTCTTGCCAGAAGTGATGCCCGGCGTAATCTCATTGAAACATTGAAATCGTTGGATATTTACAGGGGGCACAGTGTGGCGGCCCTTGCCGAATCGGATGATCATATTCTTGCGGGCATTGAAAAAAGTGCCATGGATGCCACCTTGATCAAACAGTCCTATACCTCGGATCGCACCATGGAAGTGGTACTGGAAACCAGCTTGTTCGGGGGATTTCTTCAACTGGTCTTACCGGAAGAAATTGAATCCATTCCCACCCTTCAAATTCTTGATCCGCCGGCGGTGCTGGAGAAAAAATCATCGGAATACACCGGCCTGATCATTGATGCCACCCCCATTGGGTTTTATCCGGTACTTTATCCGGTGGTGATCAGTGAACTGGGATCAGAAATATACAGTGCCCTTTTTATCAGCCGGGATATTGCGGTTCAGCAGGGGGTGTGTCGCTATGTGTGCTCCATGGATTCGGTTGATACCGTTAGATGGGTGGGTGAGAATCCCATCACAGTTAAGGCCTTGAGGACAGGAGGCCCTGGGAATTCGTACATTGTCATCAGCAGATCTGATGCCGACATAATTGAGAAGACCCGGGAACGCCATCGTTTCATGCGGGAGTGCCGGGTGATCATTCTGGTATCCCAGATCCCGGATGACCAAGCCCAACAATAAGGAGTGACATGAATTCTTATATTCCCACAAGAGAAGATGCTCTGAAACTTTTCAAGCAATATAACAAGAGTGACAGCCTGCTGCGCCATGCCCTTTCAGTGGAGGGTGTCATGGGGCATTTTGCCCATAAGTTCAATGAAGATAGACTACCCTGGCAGGTGATCGGGTTGGTCCATGATCTGGATTATGAAATGTATCCTGAGGATCATTGCACCAAATGTCGTGAAATTCTCATGGAAAACAATTGGCCTGAAGCCTATATCCGTGCGGTGGTCAGCCATGGATGGGGCATTTGTTCCGATGTTGAACCCCGGACCATGCTGGAAAAAACCCTTTATGCCGTTGATGAGCTCACCGGGCTTGTGGCCAGTGCTGCCCTGGTAAGGCCCTCCAAGAGTGTGCTGGATCTAACGGCAAAATCCGTTAAGAAAAAATGGAAGGATAAACGCTTTGCCGCCGGTGTGGATCGCAGTATCATTGATAAGGGTGCGCAGATGCTGGAGATGGATCGTACGGAATTGATCATCGAAACCATTGCAGGCATGCGAAGTGTTGCCGGAGTGATTGGTCTGCAGGGTAATGTTTCAGTGTGAGAAAGCACATGTGAACCCACCTGAAGATCCCCATGTTGTGATCAAGTGCTGATGTTTTTGTCGCCTGTTATCCCGGCTGATGGAAGATTAGACCATTGATGACCCACGAGAACCTGTGACAGTTGTTCGAACCTGTCAAAAGGGAGTTTGACCCCATTATGTTGCCCATGCATCAGATTAAGGAACAAATAGAGGAGATTGATGCTGCATTCCACTGTTTTAAATTAAAGGGTTCCCCGGTTGAACTGCTTGAATTCCTTGCCGGGTTTGAAAAAAAAACAGTTCAATTCACAGTGGATGCCCTGCTCAATGCCATTATTAAATGGTATAAGAATCTTTTTTTTCAGAAGGCGTTTCTGTTTCAGCGGGCAGAGGAGTTGCTCGATGAAGCTCTGGATACCATTGATGATCAGCCGGACTCATATTTTCTTCGCTGGAAGGTGAAAATTTATATTTCCCTGGGCTATGTGCACCGGGATCAGTGGAATTATCTGGATGCTGAATTTTATCTGAGCCATGCACTGGAGCTGGCCCGGACGGAACCGGAATTGCACAAATTTCTTGGGGAAATTTATTCCAATTTAAGCCAGGTGAACCTGCTGTTGAGCCGTCATCACGAAGCAAATAATTGTGCCGCCCTGGAAAAAAAGGTGTCCCGGGAGCATTATCAGTCTACCTTCGCAGATAAAAACAGCAGTGTTATTTATGCGTACGCATTGATTAACCACAGTCGCATCCGACGTATGATGGGTGTGCTGGACCAGGAAAATGAGCAAAATCTTAAGGAAGCCGCTGAAATTGCGTCTCAGTTTAACAATGAAAGATGCATCCTCATGTGTGATCTGGAGACCGCAGAATTTAAGTTTGCTCTGAATCAAATCGGACGAGCCCTGGATATGGCCCTTTCTTTGGAACCCCGACTGGAAAAACAGGGGATGATAAGAGAAAACTTGCAGGCGGGGCTTCTGTCTGCAAGGGTCTATGAAAAAATTCTGGACTATGAACTGGCCGAAGCAAAATTTAACGAGATTATTGAGCACTCCCGAAAACATCATTTAAGCATGCAACAGGTTGCCGCAGATGCCTTTTACGGGCTGGGGCAGACCTGTTATCGCATGGATCAGGAGCAACGGGCCTATGAGTGTTTCCGTAATTCTGCAAGAATAGGCATGGTGCTTGGCATCAAGGATGTGATTATCCGTTCCTTTGAAGCGGCCAGGATCATTGATAAATACAAGGCCCGGGAATTGTTGTCGTCCAATCTGGTTTATCAGGATTCGGCGTTTGTGAAGAACCGGATCAGTCGAAGCTTCAGTGCCTTTAAAAATTCACGCACCAAAACCCGGCTTTTTGCCAGTACGCTTTTTGTGGATATTGTGGGCTTCAGCAGCCTGATGAAGCTGTCTGACGAAAGTCTTACCATACAGATGGTGGATGAATTCATTGATCGAATGTCTTTGATTATTTATCAGTACAACGGGTATATTGATAAATTTCTGGGGGACGGGTTCATGGCCATCTTTGAACATGGAGACACCGTGTCACCCCGCAAGGTGATGGATGCCATTCGTTCGGGGATTGACATCTACCGGGCCTTGAAGCATAAAAATCGAAAACTGGGGGCAGTTTATGGTGCTGATTCAAAGATAAATGTGCGCATCGGCATCAGCACCGGGGAGATCTTTGCCATGATTCTGGGTAACTATATAAAAACGGAGTTTACTTACCTGGGAAATTCGGTGAATCTTGCTTCAAAACTGGAGAGTCGTGCCAGTAATCAGTTCATGCTCATTGATGAAGAAACCTGGCTCCACTCAAAGGACCGGATTATATCAGAGCCCGAGATAATAACGATTCCAGGGCTCGGCGAAACCCATGTTCATAAGGTCTTGCGCCTGGCCCGGATGAACAAACGTCCAGAGCTAAGTGTTAATAAATCGTTGCCGGATTGAGATTATCCGCCTTTACGGGGGCAGGGGAATGGAATGCCCCGTTTTGGGGATCTGAGGTCAGGTCCATGGTGATGCCCATTCCCCCTTTGCATTGCTGCGACACACTGCCGCAGTAATGATCAGCCAGCTCATGAAAATCCCTTGGGGGCATCTGCGGCACAGGTGCCGATGCTGGCCCCCATGAAACTGCAGGCACTCATTAGTTTTATGACCTCATCGCTGCCACACCGGGGACAGTTCACCACCTCCTTGTCTCCGGCAAAAATAAGTTTTTCAAAAACGGTTTCACATTTTTCACATTGGTATTCATAAATCGGCATGGGTTTGTCCTCCGGTTGTGATCAATCCCTGATTGCAAGATGTTGAAAATTCAATTGTTGCATATTAAAGGTTTTTTTTGAAATCCTGATAGCTCATTTTTTCATAGCTTTCGGTGTTGATGAATTTGAGTATGGTCAGCAGTCGGTTAGAATCAATGTATCCAGGCATGCTGCTTAGTTTATTCATGTCAGATTTCAGAAACCAGGTGGTGGGAAGTCCTCTTACCCCGAAGCGTGATGCAATTTTTTTTTCCTTGTCCGAATCAACGGTGATGGCTATGTAATTTTCATTGAGATAGTCAATGATGCCTTGATCTTTGAAGGTGGTGAGTTCCATTTTTTTGCAATAGGTGCACCAGTCCGCATGAAAGTAAAGAAATATTTTTTTGTCCTGCTGTTCTGCCATGGTGACGCCTTTTTTATAGGTGGTCCAGACGATTTCCTTTTTGCGTTCCGGTGCGGCTGCCCAAGCTGAAGACAGTGAGAATAATGCCAGGAGTAAGGTTGTGATCAATATTTTTTTGTTTTTCATGTTTCAGGTCCTTTTGGGCTGGGATGGGTGTTGGGTTAATTAGGTACTGGGTTTATGGCTGCTGGGCGATGGGTTCATTGGTTGTGGGTGCCGGGGGGTTAAAGGGTGGCCAGGAGTCTGAATTTATCTGTGATCAGTAAAATTCCCATGATAATGAGCAGAATTCCCGCCACTTTATTTACATAACCAAGAATCCCGGTGGCCCGCTTCATGATGACAAGAATTCTGTTGATGAAAAAAGAGATTAAAAGAAAAGGCAGGGCCAGTCCCACTGAATAAATGCTTAAAAGCACAATACCTTGCATGACGGTTTCCTGGCTGCCCGCAACAATAAGTATGGAGCCCAGCATGGGACCGATGCAGGGGCTCCACCCGGCACCAAAGGCCATACCGATGACAAAGGTGCCCATGACATGCATGGGTTTTTCATTGATATGCATCCGCCGTTCAAAGTTGAGACCCTTGATGTTGATAATTCCCAGAAGATGACATCCAAATAACAAAATGATACCGCCTCCCACGTATCTTACAATCCAGGAATATTGGGTAAGGACTCCCCCCATGAACGAGGCTGATGCCCCAAGCAGTATGAACACCGTTGAAAATCCGCAGACATAGGAAAGGGTGGCCAGAATCACCTTTTGCCGGGTTTTGCGGGTATCTGTTGTAAGCTCATCCAAGGATAAGCCTGTGATGAAAGTGAAATAGGCCGGAATCAGGGGCAGGATGCAGGGGGAGAAAAAAGAAAGCAGCCCTGCTACCAATGCGGCCTGATAGGATATGGTTTCTGTAAACAAATGAAAATCCTCCATCTAAATAAAGGGATGTCTTGTTATCCTAAACATTTTAGTGCCATTTATCAAGCGGGTTTAACTGTAAATGCCCCCTGTTTGTTTTTCATCATTAAATAACAAAAATATAATGCAATAATAGTGCCATTGTTAAAAAGAGCTGGGCATCATTCATTTTTGCTTTACACTTTCACGAGGAGAATAGCCATTCTTCGATGGTCATTTTTAAAAAAGTGTAAAGTGCTTTTGGAAACATATGAAGGTTTCCAAAAGCTGGATTGCTTTTTATGGGTTAATTGAAATTATTTTGTGAGAAGGCCCGGAAATTTGTTTATTGCATCATTAAAAGGGCCACAGACAGGGATAAGAATGATGCCAGGGTGGAAAAAACAATGCTTGCCGAAGCAAGGTTTGTATCACTTTGCATCTGGGAAGACAGAATGTAAATGGAGGTGGATGTGGGCAGACAAAAGAAGATAAGTCCGGCCTTGAATTCTACACCGGTGACTCCAAAAAGGCTCATGAACAAAACTCCTGAAAGGGGAAGAAAAATCATCTTGAAGGTGGCGGAGACCATGGATAGTCGCAGATAGCCTTTCATGTTTTTCAGGGTAAAGGCACTGCCGATGGAAATAAGGGCCAGGGGCAGGGTGACCATGGAAATCAGCTTCAGGCTGTTGTCAATGAAGACAGGAAAACCACTTCCCATGTGCGAAAAAATAAAACCAGCCAAACATGCAAGGATTAGGGGGTTTGACACCGCCTCTTTAACAAATTTTACTGTCCGCTGGGTAATGGTGTATTCCCTTCCTGAAAACCAGATGAGTAGGGATACGGAAAGTATATTTATGATGGGGATGAGCACCCCGATGAGAAGTCCAAATCTGACAATACCCTCTTCACCCAGGGCAGTCATCACAATGGCCATGCCGATGTAGGTGTTAAATCGGTAGCAGCTCTGGGAAAAGGACCCCGCCTGAAAATCGGTGACACTGCCATACACAATGTAAAGGGTGCTTAGAATAAAGACAAAAAAAAGGGCGCACAGCCCGGCAAGGGGAAGTGCCATATCAAGGGTTTCTGCGGCCTTGTTTCCACCGATTTTGTAAAACAGCATGCAGGGAAAAAAGATGAAATAAACCAGGCGGTCTGATGTGGCCAGAAAACCTTCATTTATGAACTTGGTGATTTTTAAGATTTTACCCATCAGCAGGAGGGCAAAGACGGGGAATAGGTTGTTTAGAACCATGGAATTACTTTTCCTTAAAGATATCTGCATTGTTCAGCATCAAGACAGGGTTTGCTCACAACATGTATCTCTAGCCACATCTGTAGTGCCAATGGGGCTAGACGTTTGCTATTGAAGGCTGAGGTTTTTATCAGTCTTTATGCTTTTTACAGATGTCTGTATTTCAAGTCAATCTTCAATAAAAGCGACAATAACGCAGGTTAGTCCCATGTCGAATACCCCCGACCGGAAAAATGCGAATGCGCCCTTCATGCATTTAATCTTATTTCTGAGGTTTTTCTTGCTGATTGAGTTCAGCTTCCGGTGAATGTGGGTTTACGCTTTTCGGCAAAGGCCGTCACCGCTTCCATGAGATCATTGGAGGGGATGATATTGGCACTCATGGAGGCCACATATTTAAGGCCATCCTCCACAGATTTCCCCACTCCGTAGTTGAGCACATCCTTGGACGCCTGAACCGCCAAGGGGGAATTGCTGCTGATTTCCAGGGCCAGCTTTTCTGCATTAACCATGAGGGTTTCCTGATTTTCATGGATATCATTCACCAACAAAATTTCCTTTGCCCGACGGGCGGAGATGTCTCTGGCAGTGTAGGCAAGTTCCCGGGCATGGCCCTGACCCACAATGGCGGGGATGCGCTGGAGAACCCCCACATCGGCCACAAACCCCACAGCTGCTTCCCGCAGGGAAAAAACAGCATCTTCAGAGCAGATTCGGATGTCACAGGCCGTTGCCATATCAAGGCCGGCACCGATGCAGTACCCGTGGATGGCAGCAATAACCGGTTTTCGGCACCATGCTATGCAGGAGATGGCATCCTGCAGTTTTTTTATTTTGGGAATTAATTTCCATTTAATCCCCCCTTTCTGTGAGTTATCCATGAGTTCCGGCAGTTCCGGGATCATGCCCATTAGATCAATACCCGCAGAGAAACAGGGACCTTTGCCCGCCATTATGACGGCACGAATATCCGGATCTTTGTCAAGCTCTTCAAATATGGCAGGTGAATCAGTCCACGCAGAGAGGTTCATGGCATTTTTTTTGTGGGGTCGGTTGAGATAGACCCAGGCAATGGGGGGTTTTTTTACTACAAGATAAAAGTCTTTTGAAGTTAACATGGTTTTCCTTTTTATTTTTAGTTTAATGTGAGTTTTTTTTCATATCATACAGGATCGGGTTTTTAAACGCGATGATCAAGTTTTTTTATGTTATAATTAAGCCCGCCAACTATGATGGATGGCCCATGCTATGAACCAGCCCGAAAATTGAAAAGCAGCGCTTTGTTTTCATTATAGCCTGTTGTTAAAATCAGCGAAAAGGGAATCCAAAGGAGTCTATTATGCCTATTATCACAATTTCCAGGGGTAGTTATTATCACGGTAAATCTGTGGCTGAAAAATTGGCCTCAAAACTGAATTTTGGCTGTGTATCGAGGGATCAAGTGCTTGACAATCTGGAGCACTTTCATCTGCCGGAAATTAAGCTGAAACGGGGTTTGAACGATGCTTTTTCGATTCTTGATCGTTTCCCCAACGGGAAAGAACGGTATCTAACCGCCATTCGATGGGCATTACTACAGCGGTTCATGGAAGGAAATCTGGTGTACCACGGTCTGGCAGGTCATCATCTGGTAAAGGACATTTCCCATGTGTTGAAGGTACGAATTATTGCCGACACCCAAAGCCGAGTGGAAGGGGAAATGGTCCGGGAGGGCATTTCCATGGAAAAGGCACAGTATATATTGAAAAAAGATGATGAAGAACGACGTCGCTGGTGCATGTTTTTATATGGTATTGATATCTTTGAGCCAGCCAATTACAATTTGGTGATACGTATCGGTCATCTTTCTGAGGATGATGCCGTTGATATTATTGCCAACACAGCCAGCCTGCCATTGTTCCAGGAAACGCCCCTGTCTGAGACAATCCTTGCGGACCAAGTGCTGTCTGCCACCGTGAGTTATGCACTTTTTGATTTTCCAAGTGCCGTGGTTTCCGTCACTAATAAAAAGGTCAATGTGACTTTAAAAGTGCCGGAGTCCCAGTGCGATGCCATTAAGGAGCGAGTTGAAAAACAAATGTCAGAAATAAAGGGGATATTGGGATATAAAGTTCAGATAAATCCTTATTATTGACTCATCAGTCATAAGTTCTCCGGTTGGCCGCATTCCCATTTTCCGGGCTTGGTCACCCATGGGCTACCCGTCACATTTGGTGGGCCAACGGGGTCAGGCTATGTGGTATTAGAGCCTGAGTTTTGTATCAGGCTCTATGCTTTTTTCAAGGCAGATTTCAATAAAAGCGTCAATAACGCAAGGCTGAGCTCTCCACAGGCGGGTCGATGTCATGATTAAGCCCGATTTTTTACCTTTGGTGCATTGTGACCATGGGCGTATCAACTTCGGTTGTGCCCAGTAGATGGGGCATCAGCCTTGTTTTTTCTGTGAACTGGGGATACAGGGCCATGGATGAAATCACCGGGTGCCCATAGGAGACATATTTTCTGCGTGGGGTTCGCATGTTGGCATATATGACCGGGTATGCCACCATGTCACTTAAAATTCTGATCTGGGCCTGGTGCCACAGTTTGATTTGTTTTTCCGGGTTGCTTTCATGGCGGGCCGCTTCAATGAGTTTGTCTATTTTTGTGTAGTGGGAAAAATTGGTATCGGGTTTGACACCGGTAAGAAGGATGGAGTCCGAATGGAAAAATCGGGTTAGAAATACGTCGGCATTGGGTCTCCAGGCAGTGTAAATAACAATGGGCCTGGGATTGTTCCGGATTTCCCGGTGCATTTCGGAATGGGGTAGGATTTTGATGTTGCAGACAATTCCTATGCGTGCCAGTTGTTCATGGAGAATTCTGTAAAAAT
Source organism: Desulfocicer niacini (assembly GCF_054657595.1). Taxonomy (NCBI): domain Bacteria; kingdom Pseudomonadati; phylum Thermodesulfobacteriota; class Desulfobacteria; order Desulfobacterales; family Desulfobacteraceae; genus Desulfocicer; species Desulfocicer niacini. The sequence continues at coordinate 128,405 of NZ_BAAHYK010000004.1, read as the reverse complement.
TGCTGTAAGTTCGCTTTTCTGACCCCACCAGATCCAGCATGAATCCATTGGGATACCCGGCCTGGGACAGAAGCTTTTTTGCCTTTTTGACATCTTCTTCATAGTCCAGTCCCAGGGCCTTGACATCTGTCTGTGTCAAGCCCCCGGGAAGAAATTGTGCCGGTACCTGCGAATAAACGTACCCCGCATGGTCGGCATTATATATATTAAGGTATGATTCCTTATGAAGGGCATAGGCAATGGCCTTGCGAACCTTGATGTCGTCCATGGGGGGGATACTGGTATTAAAATAAATGGCGGTGACCTCTCCAACACCATGGGTATCAATATCAATGCCATCATGCTGGAGCAATTCCTGTGCAAAGCCTTTATTACCTGATCCTATGATAACGTCCAGTGTACCATTGAGCAGCCCGGCTTTTCGTTCTTCCGTGTCTGGAAGAAAATAAAGGGTGACACCATCCAGGGCCGGTTTCCCCCTGAAATAATCATGGTTGGCCACAAGGGTTAGTGTTTTGCCAGGAATATGTTCCTGGAACATGAAAGGGCCTGTTCCCACAGGGTGCTGTGCGTAGGCGGTATCCCCCATGGCTTCCATGGCTTTTTTGCTGACAATGAAACCACCGTTATAGTTGGTGATCTTGGGGAAAAAGAGAATGGAGGACAGGGGCTTTGAAAGTATGAATTTCACAGTGTAATTATCTACTTTCTGAATGTTTATGCCCTCGTAATCCCCGGCATAGGCCGATCGTTTATCAGCAGAGGCTTTTTTAAATGAATACACCACATCGTCTGCGGTTAATTCGTAGGCCGGGGTTTTGGGGCCTTTATGAAATAGGATGCCCTTTTGCAGGCTAACCTTCCAGACCTGACGACCCTTTTCCAGGGACAGTTCCGGCATACCAGCCGCCAGATCCGGTTCTATGTGGGGTGCGTTACCTGGCTTGTATCTCAGCAGCCCGTTGAATACCATGTCTGCAACGGAACGATCCTGGGACCCTGCCGCAAAATGGGGGTCCATCTTGCCCACATCACTGACATGGACGGCAAATCGGAGTATCTGGGGGAGATCCTTATCTTGTTGTTTTTTTGACCAGGACCATGCCATGCACTGGTTTGCAATTACAAAAATAAAAACTGATAAAAAAAGAGGAATTAATGTGCCTGGACGTAATAATTGTTTAAATACCATGGTAAAACCTCCATCATAAAAAAATTCGGATATGATCTTCGGGCAGAGCTTTATGCCCGATTACCCAGCCGGAACCAGCGTGTCCACTGGTTATCAAGATTGAGCGATATGCGGGCCAAGTGCTTATTTTTATTCCGCTTCCATGGGTGATGAGTGCGTGTTGTATTCGGGGCATGGTGAAGAGCGCGGTTAAAAAAAATGGGGCGTTTCGTATAACCCTGTGGAGGATACCCTTTGTGCTGGATATTTTCAATCGAAAAGTCATGGGCGGATATCAGAAGATAAAAGGGTAGGGGAGAAAAATTGTGCCACGGCATTGGCACTGTTTTCCCCATCTATGGCAGATGAGACAATGCCACCTGCGTATCCAGCCCCTTCCCCCGCCGGGAACAGGCCAGGAACATGGGGATGCATCCCGGTGTCTTGCAACCGGGGAATTCTCAGCGGGGAGCTGGTTCGGCTTTCCACGGCAAGGACCTTGGCTTCCCTTGTCACAAAACCCTTCATTTTCTTGTCAAACATGGTGAATGCCGCTCTCAGGCTTTGGGCAATCAGTGTCCCCAAAATGTCATCGAGTCGGTGGCTGGTAATTCCCGGAATATACGAGGATGCGGGTAGGTTTGCGGAAACCTTATCATTTATAAAATCCGTCAGACGCTGGGCGGGTGCCTGCTGGGTGTTTTCAGCGGCAGTAAAGGCCTTTTTTTCAATATCCTGCTGAAACGCAAGACCGGCAAACGACTTTAAATCAGCAAATTGACTGACAGCCCTTTCATCAATGCTCACCACCATCCCTGCATTGGCAAAGGGAAGGTTTCTCCGGGAGTTGGACATGCCGTTTAAGACCAGTTCCCCCGGGGCGGTGGCTGCCGGTACCAGAATGCCTCCCGGGCACATGCAAAAGGAGTAAACACCCCTTCCATTGATTTGGCAGGATAGGGAATAGGTGGCTGGCGGCAGGTGGAGGCTGTCTGCGTAAGTACCATATTGAATCTGGTTGATCAGTTCCTGGGGGTGTTCCACCCGAACCCCCAGGGCAAAGGGCTTAGCCTCCAGGAGAATGTTTTTCCGGCGAAGCAGCTGGTAAATGTCACGGGAGGAATGACCTGTTGCAAGGATAACGGCCCGGGTCTGGAAGGATGTGTTCCGGCTGTTGACACCCACCATGCGGCCTTTTTCCAGCTCCAGGTCCGTGATCCGGGTATTGAAATGAATTTCTCCGCCGCATTGTACAATGGTCTTTCTGATGGCGGCGATGATTCTTGGCAGGCGATTGGAACCAATGTGGGGATGGGCATTTACCAGAATGTCTTTGTCTGCACCATGCTGTACCAGCAGGGAGAGTATTTTTCTGACATTGCCGCGCTTCAGAGATCGGGTGTAGAGCTTTCCGTCACTGTAGGTACCGGCTCCCCCCTCTCCAAAGCAGTAGTTGGAATCGGGGTCGACGATACCGTCTGTGTTGATTTTTTTCAGATCAAAGCGCCGTTCCCGCACGTTTTTACCCCGTTCCAGAACAATGGGTCTGATTCCAAGCTCAATGAGGCGAAGGGCCGCAAACAGTCCTGCAGGACCACTGCCCACCACCACGGTCTCATGCTGTCCGGAACCTACGGGTGTATACCTTACCGGTGTATGAAGTGCCTGGAGACCTTCTCCCTGGTAAATCAGTAGGTGAACCTGGTACAGGGGTTTTCGTCCCCTGGCATCAATGGACCTGCGTCTTATCTGGACGGCGTCAATATCTTCAGGAGAAAGTCCAAGCTTTCCGGCTGCACATTTCTTAATAAACGCCTGATCCCCGATTTTTTCAGGGGGAATTGCCAGGGAAATATCCTTGATCATTGGTGATGTCCTTGTGAATCATCTGATCCTGTTCTCTTGTCCGGCAATATCCATGATGTCAGGGGAAGGCCCGGGACAGGGGGATTATGCACAGCATTTTTTATATTTTTTACCGCTTCCACAGGGGCAGGGATCGTTGCGGCCCACTTTGGGGGTGGTTCTCTTTACAGGGGCTGGTTTCACTGGATTGCCGTCGGAAAAATACCAGCGCGCTTCCTTTTTTTTGAATACGGCCCGTTCATGATGTTTCTGGTCAATGCCTTCCCTGGCAAAAAAGGCTATGAATTCAACCGTTCCTGTTGTGGCTTCCGACTCCTGACCTGTGGCGTTGAGAATTTCCAGTTTCTGCCATTGGGAATTTTCCGACCAGTCCCGGGTGGACTGGGCATCAAAGTCACCCCGGTCATCGGGGTGGGTACTTTCTTCAAGATAGTCAATATTGCCCAGTACATAGGCCGTATACCGGGATCTCATAAGAGCCTCCGGGGTCTGGGCCAACAGCTCTCCTTTGAGAATGGGTTCGCAGCACTGGCTGTACTCTTTTTCTGAACAACATGGACATGCACTCATGGACGGCTCCTTGAATAATGGGGCTGGGTATCCAGCACCCCGGAATGTTTAATATGAAAGGTTTTGCGCTGAAGAGATGCAGTTATCATAAAATAGCACCAAAAACAAGGGAATGTCCCGGATCATTAATGGAAGAATCTCATTGAGCAGTGATTTTTTCCGCTATTTTTTTATCACCGCTTTCAAATCCTTTTCTGGAAAGAAAATGAATGGCACACGAAGATCTGAATTTGCAGTATAGGTCTGGATCTTTGCACTCAAGGCATTCCTCACAAAGGTAATAGTCGTGTTTCATGCATTTATACGCTGTTTCCCGTTCTGGATGAAATTTACATCTGCCCATTATTTTTTCCTCTGTTTTTGTTTGATGAACCGCTAAAACGTCGGTTCATGGATTATTTGCCACATCATGTTCGGGTTTAAACCTACAACGCTACTTGTTTTCAGCCTTGTTACATGTTGTGTTTTAAAAAGTGCATACACTCAATATGCTGAAACAATTCCGGCAAGTGAGGTTGCAGGGTTAATGTCTGCTCGACCACAATAAATGTCACCTAAAAACTGGACCCGGGACTTTTTACGAGAGCATCCTGTTTAAATTTAAAAACCTGCCTGAAAAAAGGTGATCATCAGCTGAAAATTTTGTGATTGGCAGTAAGACAATCAATATTCGTGCCACTTTGTACCCCGGGTTTCAGCAGCAAAGGCGGTGGAGATGGAGCATGGGCCACAGGTTTTCATAACAACCCTTGACCCTGCAGTCATTATTGAAATATGCTTACAACACATGCCCGGGAAATAAAAGTAAAAACAGACAAAATGGGGCCGGCCTTATGCAGCTTCAGGTACTGGTGGACCCAGGAGGGGTGAATTAGCCCCGGTTTTTTTAATGGTTTGAATTTTTTGTGTCATGTTGGTCTGTATTTTGCATATTATTTTATAATTTTCGTGTAAGTGGGGTCAGAGCATCAGATAACCTTTGGGCTCTGGTTTGTCCCGGTCAGGCAACTTAATTGTTTAAAAGATCAAGCCTGTTTTTTACCTGAAGTGCCGGTAAGCGGTCTCAGTTTTTGGATTCGGGGGTTGATCGCAACATAAAATGGAGGCGAGTATGAAAGAAATGGTCTGGGTACTTTTATTTATTGGTGTGTATGTGCTGCTGCAGGCATATATCCTTCCCAAAATGGGAATTTCCACATGAATGAAAAATGCCTGTCAGGTGGCAGGCAAGGATGAAAAAAATAAAACAACGGGTATTGATCCCGATAAGATAATAAAATAATTGTAAATATTCGTCAACACCCATCAGCCGAATATGAGGCACTGCCGAAACATTTACATGATCAAGCCGAATATTTATAAATAATCGGATTTGAATTCAAGATCTGCCATCCGTGGGGGACATTGCATGTCAGGCAAGATCCCGCTTGAGATCAATGCCATGCTTTTTGATGCGCTTCCACACGGTGACCCGGCTGACCCCAATGGCTCTGGCAGCTCTTGATTGATTGCCCCGGGCCTGTTTCAATGCCTGGATGAGCTGGGCACGTTCTTCCTGAAGGGAGACCGCGGGTTCCAGATCCGAAGCCATGTAGATAGCTTTTGCGTTTTTTCCAGAGGGATCACAGAGCATCACCCGTTCGGGCAGGTGCTCTTCTCCAATGCTGCTGCTGTTGCAAAGAACAAAGGAATATTCCACGGCATTTCTCAGTTCCCGCACATTGCCCGGCCAGTGGTAGGCCATCAGGTGCCGCATGGCTCCGGGGGTGAATCCCAATATGTTTTTGCCGGTCTTTCTGGCATTTACATTCACAAAGTGCTGGGCGATGAGGGGGATATCCTCCAGTCGCGTGGAAAGGGAGGGGCAGTGGATGGGAAAAACATTGATTCGAAAAAAGAGATCCTCCCTGAATTTTTTTTCTTCAATCAGCTTTTCCAGGTTTCTGTTGGTGGCGGTGATGATGCGGACGTCCACATCAATGGAGACATTGTCCCCCACTTTTTCAATCTTTTTTTCCTCCAGCACCCGCAACAGTTTTACCTGGATGGGCATGGGGATATCCCCGATTTCGTCAAGGAATATGGATCCCCCATGGGCCGCCTCAAAACGTCCGATGCGATTCCTGTCGGCACCGGTGTAGGCGCCCTTTACATGGCCGAACAATTCACTTTCCAGAAGACTTTCATTGAGGGCCGCACAGTTGACCTTGATAAAGGGTTTGTTCTTTCTGGCACCGGTTTCATGCACGGCCCGGGCCACCAGTTCCTTTCCGGTCCCGCTGTCCCCCAGTATCATCACCGGTGTTTGTGTCACTGCAACATGTTCAATGAGTTCAAAAAGGCTCTGCATTGCCGGACTTCTGCCCACAATACCATGAAAACCATCATCCAGCAGATAGGTCTTTTTCAGGGAGAGCAGTTCATTTTCGTATTTAATATTATCTGAAATATCCTTCAGGGTTTCAACGGCCCCCACGATATTGCCATCATCGTCGTAAAAAACGTTGGCACTTTTCAGTATCTGCACAGATCGTTTGTCTTTGTGTGAAATCAGACATTTTTTATCACGGATCAATCCCCTGGAAAAGAGCCCGCACCACTGTGGGCCTGGTCCCTTGCCCACGATTTTGCATCCGGTACAGTTTAAAATTCGGCATGACTGGCCCTGAAGTTCTGTTTCGCTGTATCCGGTCATGAGCAATGCCGTGGTATTGGCGGTAACGATATTTCCATGGGGGTCCACAATGATGACGCCATCCTGGACAGATTCAATAATGGTGCGCCAGTGTTTACCAATGTCCACAGGTTACCTCCTGGATGTTAATTGTGTTAATAGCAAACGTTAACACAAACGGTTTCCCTTAACAATAAAAAAAGCTAAATTTTAGCGAGATGGGGAGTGGTTATAACTTCGGTCAGTTATCATAATGAACCAGGGGACTCAGGCCTGTATTGTTGTGCTTTTAACAACGGTCTGTGCATAAAGAGGCTTTTAATAAACGTGTCAACAAGGCAATTCTGACCTCTCCTTGATGTGGCCGATGTGGTGATTAACTCTACGATATGATTGTTTTTTTAGTGCTATCTGCTTGAGAGGGGGCGGTCCGAACCCAGAGGTTATTTGTCTGTAATGTCCATGATGGCATGTTCTTTGCTTTATTTATCATATGTATTCCGTTTGTCCGTATTTTTTTAAGCATATTTCGACATCCTTCAAATGCGCCCCAAATTACCTCCCCCTTTTTGGGGAAAATGCCCCTGAAAATGGGAAATGCGCCGGAAACGTATAAACGACTTTTGAAGGATGTCCATATTTCATGGAAATAGAGGAGGAAAAGAATGAAGTTGAAAACAGGTATTGGGGGGGGTGATATTACTGCTGCTTCTAACGGCTACAATGGCCTGTGCCACCGCTGAAAAAAATGTCGTATCCGCTCCGGAATGGCAGTATCACAGCCTTGTAGATGTGGAATTTGTTAAAAATCACATTGCCGATCCCATGCCGAAAACTGTCATACATCATCGATGCAAGGCCTTATAAACCCAAGTATGTAAATGGGCATATCCCCGGTGCGGTGAGTATTCCGGACAGTCAGTTTGACAAATCAGTGGATCTGCTTCCGGCGGATAAAGATGCGTTGCTGATTTACTACTGTGGCGGCCTGGCCTGCAAATTAAGCCATAAGTCCGCTGTGGCGGCCCTGGCGCTGGGGTATACCGATGTTAAAGTGTTTTCCATGGGATATCCGGAATGGAAAAAGACCCATGGTGCCACCGGAGAAATTGCGGTGAAACCCGGAGAAGTGGAAGGCAGCATGGACATCGCCATATTCAAAAAAAACATGGTCGGTAGCCCCGACAGTCTGATGATCGTGGATGTAAGGGATACGGATGAGTTTGAAAAAGGTTCATTTAAAAATGCGGTGAACATTCCTGTGGACCACCTTGAGGGCAAGATAAAGGATCTGCCCCAGGATAAACCCGTTGTGTTCATCTGTTCCACCGGTGCCAGAAGCGGTGAGGCCTACTACATGGTTCAGGATGTAAGGCCTTCCCTTAAAAATACCTACGATCTTGAGGGCGCTTGTTCCTTCAAGATAGTCGGTTCCTTTGAAATCACAAAAACGGAAGGATAATCAAAATGAAAAAACCGTTGATTTATCTAATAGCCCTTGCCATGGTTTTGGTTTTTCAGCCTGCCTTTGCCTCCACCGAGGTGGAGATGTTAAAGCAACAGCTGGAAGAGATGAGTCGTACCATGGAGATGATGAAAACCAAACTTGAAACCCTTGAAAAAGCCGATAAAAAGGATAAGGAAGAAGTAGAGTATCTCGGGAAACGTCTGGACAAGGCAGAGCTTCACACGGCCACGGACAAGGTTTCTCTTGGCCTTGAGCTTCGATCCAAGGCAGACTCCATCCATTACAACGGCATGTTGTCAGCCCCTTCTGCCATGGTGGGAAGCTTTTTTACCCCGGCAACCGCTGGGGGGTTTAACGGTGCCACTCTCAATCAGATCCAGCAGGGCATGCAGGGCATGGCCATGGCGGGTATGGTCCCCCCCCTGGAAGAAAATGATGTGGACAACGATATCATCTATACCAATAAATTTCATCTGGACATGGCAGCCAAGGTCAACTCCAATTTGAGCTTTGCCGGCAGGCTTGCCGCCTACAAGGTGTGGGGGGATTCCACAGGTGTAAAATTTAATCAGGGCAGCCTGGGTGATGTCACCATGGATGGCACCACCACCTCTCTGCCCCATGGGGATACCATCCGCCTGGAGCGGGCCTATTTCATGTACCGAAAAGATGTCAATAACGTTCCGGTGAGTTTTTCCCTGGGCCGTCGCCCCGCCACCAATGGTCCCCCGCTGGAGTATGGCGAATATGATCTGGTGGGGGGATCCCCCCTTGCCACCATCATCAACTGGCAGTTTGACGGTGCCTCTTTAAGCTTTGGACTGGAAGAGACCACCGGTATTCCCGGTGCCGCCTTCAAATTATGCTATGGCGTGGGATTTGAAGGGGACTGGGGCAACTCTTACTCCCTGCAGGAGAGCCAGGCCAGTGTGGATGATGTCCATCTGTTGGGATTCATTGCCACCCTGTTTGACAATGATTCCTTCAGTGCCGTGCTCAATTATGCCCATGCCTGGGATATCACCGACGGTTTCACAGGGCTTACTGTGATGCCTTTTATCGTGAGTAAATCCGATCAGAACGGTGATGGCATTGCCGAGTACTATTTTGACCAGAACAGCGGTGGATACATTTCCCGCATGCAGCCCTCAACGGAGATTGGTGACTGGGACGCGGCATCACTGCTCCTGCGAAAAAATCTCTATGAAGAGACGGAAAAGGATATTGACGTGTTTCTGGCCACTTCCTGGAGCCGCACCGATCCCTCCCGCATTTCCGCCAATCCTTTTTATGAGATGATGGGCCAGGGACTGCTCAGCTCCAACGGTAAACTTGAATCCCACAATGGTTACAGCATCTATGCCGGCGCCATTTTTCCCATGCCCCTGGAAGGACGTCTGGGCCTGGAGTACAACTGGGGGTCCCAGTACTGGTTTAACTTCACCGGTGCAGAAGATTCTCTGGTGGGCAGTAAGCTTGCCACACGGGGCAGTGTGTATGAAGGCTACTACATCCAGCCCGTATTCGGCCGGAATTTTTTTGTAAAACTGGGTGCCCGCTTCTACGATTACGAATACACCGGAAGCGGGAATCCTCTGGGTGAGCCGGTGAAAATTTCCAAGGCCACCTCCTTTGACGGTCTTTTCCCCATCGTGGATGAGGTCTGGGACGTATACGCTTCGGCCACCATGAGATTCTGATCAGGAGAAGAGAAATGAAAGTTCTGCATATACTGAAATCTCCCCCCGATGACACGGTGCGCCAATTGTTTGATGTGCTCTCCCGGGATATGGTTATATCAGTGGTGGAACTTTATGATCCCTGCCTGGACTGGGATAGCCTGGTGACGGATATTTTTGATCATGACAAGGTCATCTGCTGGTGGTGATACCCCCGGCAAAAGAACTGAGCATGAGGTTCTAAAAAGAATGGCATCTGTCCAGATGGATGTGGCAGATGTAAAAAATGGGCTTGATTCCATTGGCGTATCTGCTGTGAAAAGATGCAGGTGCGGTGATCAATCCCCCAAAAAATAAGGAGAAAAAAATGAATAAGAGAATAATTGTTTCCACGCTGGCATTTGTATTTCTGATGGTTTCCACATTGATCTGTTTTGCCGACGAAGGCCCTGCAGGTAACAAAAGAAAGGGGAAATATACGTACAGAAAGGTATATAAGGCCTGTTCTGAAAGGGGTGAAGTCGATTCCCAGAAACCCCCCATCAGCCCCAGCGACAAAACCATGGCCCAGTGGCAGCGGATTTTTGAGAACAAAGATTTTGCAGACTTCAAGTGCAGTAAGGAGTGGGCCGCATTGAGTGATGAAGATGTCCTTGATATTTATTCCTATCTCTACGGATATGCAGCGGATTCACCCTCTCCGGCAACCTGTAAATAATATTGGCAGGGGCATGGCATCATAAATGACCATGCCCCTGATCTCATGGGAAGGCATGGCGCAAAACGCGCATCGGTATTATTTTCTCTGAATATTGCAATTGTAAATGCAGGGGACTGGATCATGATTTTGGCCACGGTGAAGGGGAAATGACGTTAACCGGTGCATTTCTCATACCGATGTGGCCCCTTTGTGAGTCTCTTCCCTACGGAGGTCTGAATGATAAAGAAAACCGCCTCAATCGTATTGACGCTGTTATTATCGGTTTTTCTGCTGGCAGGCACTTCTTTTAAAGCCCTGTCTGCCACCGGTGAAGGGAACGAGGAGGCTCCTGGCAGAAAGCTGGCCAAACAGGCTGTGAAACGGGAACAAAAATGGATCACCACCGATCACACCATGCATGAGGCCCTGAAGAAACCCTTCACCTCCGGCGATGAAATTACCCGGGCATGCCTCTCCTGTCACACCGAGGCATCCACCCAGTTTCATAAAACCATTCACTGGACCTGGCTTGCCTCCGGCGATAAAAAGGATATGAAATATGGAAAGGCAGGTTATTCTGTTAACAATTTTTGTATTTCCGCCAATAACATGGAAGACAAGGCTTGTCTGAAATGCCATGCCGGGTGGAACGGCATTGAAAATGAAGTCAATTGTCTGAAATGCCATGGCACGGAGAAGTTCAATTACACCGAGGCCTTCACCGATATCAAGGCCTTTTCCGAAGACAATGATCCAGAATCCAGGGAAATCATGGCCGAAATCCAGGCGGACGTCTCAGTTGCTGCCGGCAAGGTGGGTCTTCCGGGCCGTAATAACTGCGGTGAGTGTCATTTCAAAGGCGGCGGCGGCGACGGGGTCAAGCACGGAGATCTGGATACCTCGTTGATGAAACCCAATAAAATGCTGGATGTCCACATGGGCACCGATGGTAAAAATTTCACCTGTACCCGGTGCCACACCACCACCAATCATAACATTGCCGGTCGAATTTATACCAACCCGGCGGTGGAGAGCAGCAAGAGTCTTTTAGAAGATGATCTGGCCCCCAAGATTACCTGTGTTTCCTGCCACAGTGATGCCCCCCATAAAAACGATTCCAAAATGAACGATCACACGGATAAGGTGGCCTGTCAGTCCTGCCATATTCCTGAGTATGCCAGGGTCAATCCCACCAAGATGAGCTGGGACTGGTCAAAGGCCGGACACCTTAAAGAGGGAAAACCCTATGATATCGTGGGAGATCTCGGGAAAGAAACCTATAAATCCATCAAAGGTGAGATGACCTGGGAAAAAAATGTGGTGCCGGAATATTTCTGGTCCAACGGCACCCAGACCAGCACCACGGCAGAGGATGTCATTGATCCTGGCACAGTGGTCAAGGTCAGCCAGCCCATGGGGGATGCCAATGATCCTGATTCCCGCATTTTTCCATTCAAGATCCACCGGGGAAAACAGCCCTATGACAAGGTGCATAAAACCCTTCTGGCACCGCTGCTTTCCGGAGAAAAGGGATACTGGACCACCTTTAACTGGGATGAGGCCCTGACTCTGGGAAATAAAACCCTGAATTTGCCCTTTTCCGGGGAATTTGATTTTGTAGAGACCACCTACGCCTTTCCCATCACCCACATGGTGGCCCCCAAGAGCAAAGCCCTTTCCTGCACCCAGTGCCACAACCGGGAAGAGAGTAGATTATCAAGCCTTACGGGATTTTACATGCCGGGCCGGGATAAATCCACCCCTGTGGATTCACTGGGCTGGTTGATTGTACTGGGTTCCCTGGGCGGTGTGGGACTCCATGGACTGGGCCGATTTTTCACCCGGAAAAACGCAAAGGAGTAACAGCCATGAATGATAAAAAAATCATTAAAATATATCTCTATACCCGATATGAACGTTTCTGGCACTGGCTTCAGGCGTTGATGATCATGACCCTGCTTGTCACCGGGTTTGAAATCCACGGCACCTATTCCCTGCTGGGGTTCCAGCGGGCCGTGAATGTGCATAATTTCATCGGTTTGTCCTGGCTGGTATTGTTTGCCTTTTTTGTCTTCTGGTTGTTCACCACCGGGGAGTGGAAGCAATATGTTCCCACTACTAAAAAACTCTTTGCCGTGATGATGTACTATGCCTTTGGTATCTTCCAGGGAAAATCCCACCCTGTGGAGAAATCCCCCGGGGCTAAGCACAACCCGCTGCAGCGGTTGACCTATCTGGGGCTTTCAGCCCTGTTGTTGCCGGTGCAGATGCTGACGGGTCTTTTCTATTACACCTGGAACTCCTGGGCCGGGATGTTGATTCCCCTGGCGCCGGTGGCCTGGCTGCACACGTTGCTGGCATTCATGCTGGTTTCCTTTCTTCTGGTGCATGTGTACATGACCACCACCGGACATTCTCTGTTCAGTCATATTTCAGGCATGATCACTGGCTGGGAGGAGATTTACGAAACCACCACGGTGGAAGAGTGGGAGCTTCCGGCCCGGCATCGAAAATAGCGTTATTGTATCGGTGGTGATGTCCTGTGGATGTTTTTGCAGGACATCAATATGATTATCTGAAAATGTTCTGAATTTGCTCACAAAATGGGTCACCTGCCACCGTTTGCCCATTTTGTGAGCAAGCCTATCCCTTTTTTCCCTCCGCACTACTTTTGCATGGCATATCCAGGCAATAAAATCCAAAACATTGCCCCTGCCCCAAATTTCTCGGTCCCACCTGATCTGTTAGAACCAAAATGTAATTTTAACTTGCATGAAAACAAAATTGTAGTCGTTTTTTGTAATGTTGGCTCATTGCTATTCTTTTGGAAAAGGTAAATATTTCTTTTAAAATAAATTGTTTATGCACATTTTGTGCGTATGGCATGGATTTTGAGTATTATAAATATCAAATAATTGCTTTTATGAACAATTCAGGTTTAGCCAAATTTTTTAACCGAATGATTAATAGATCATCAGGTGACGGAGGGTTTACATGCTGATTAAAATTACAGGGATAACAGGGTTTATCATTTCATTATTATCGGGTCTGGCATTTGCTGGAGATACCCCAACATTAAACAGTGGAGACACCGCATGGATCATCGTGGCAACGGCCCTGGTGATGATGATGACACCGGCGGGCCTTGCTCTGTTTTACGGCGGGATGTCCCGGTACAAAAATTTGTTAAACACCTACGCCATGACCTTTGTGGCTTACTGCATCGGCAGTCTGATCTGGGTGGGATGGGGATACAGCCTCACCTTCAGCGGGGAGGGTGCCTTTATCGGTAATCTTGATTCTCTTTTTCTAAAGGGAATGACCATCAGTTCCCTCTCCGGTACCATTCCAAGCTTTGTGTTTGTGGTGTTCCAGATGACCTTTGCCTGCATCACCCTTGCCCTGGTGCTGGGCTCGGTGGTGGACCGCATGAAGTTTTCTGCTTGGCTGGTTTTTTCCGTGCTGTGGCTGACCTTTGTATATACACCTGTGGCCCACTGGGTATGGGGGGGCGGCTGGATGGACAAGGTGCTGGGTGCCCTTGATTTTGCAGGCGGCAATGTGGTTCACATCAATGCGGGTGTGGCAGGTCTTGTGCTTTCGCTGATGCTTGGCAAACGAAAGGGATATGGGAAAGATGTCATGTTTCCTTCAAGTATTGCCCTGACAGCACTGGGTGCGGCGTTGCTGTGGTTCGGGTGGTTCGGGTTCAATGCAGGAAGTGCCCTGGCCGCCGACGGTCTTTCGGCATCAGCCTTTTTAGTGACCAACACCTCGGCTGCCGCTGGAGCCATTGCCTGGATGCTCATTGAGTGGAAATTCAGCGGAAAACCCACGGTGCTTGGCATTGCATCGGGGGTTGTGGCAGGACTTGTGGCCATTACCCCGGCGGCAGGGTTTGTGGGGCTGTTTGCCTCCATTATCTTGGGTTCTGTGGCCGGTGTCATCGGTTATTTCAGTGTGTCTGTCCTGAAAAAGAAGGCGGGTTATGATGATTCCCTGGATGCCTTCGGTGTCCATGGGGTATGCGGTGTCTGGGGCGCCCTTGGTACAGGCCTGTTTGCGGATCCCGCCATCACCGGTGACATTGCAGGCCTGTTCCATGGCAATCCCGGTCAGCTGTGGGCACAGTTTCTGTCCGTTATTGCCACCATTGCCTTTTCCGCCATTGCCACCTTTGTGGTGGTGCTTATTACAAAAATGTTAACATCTGGTCTTCGGGTGGACGCTGATCAGGAGAGGGAAGGACTTGACTCCGCCATCCATGGAGAGCGGGGATTTGAATTGATCTGATACAAGAGATCATATTCTTTCAGGTAAATTTTGCAAAACAGGCCGGTCAATTTTTCACGCAATTGACCGGCCTGTTTGAACGTGGATTTAAATAAATATGGAGTAAAATATGGAAGACCGATGGTTGTCAGTGGAAGAAATATGCCTTTATCTCGGGGTAAAGCGGGATAGTATTTATAAATGGATCAGAGAAAAAGGAATGCCCGCTCACAAGATCGGTCGTTTCTGGAAATTTAAGAAAAATCAGGTGGATGAATGGGTAAAAAAGACAACCTATCCAGTGTGATCAGCCCCTATTTTTCTTTCCATTCAGGGCTGCGTTTTTCCAGAAAGGCTTTAATGCCTTCTTCGGCATCTTCCGTGGTGCAAAGCCTGGCAAAGGCTTCGTTCATATAGTCAAAGGATTTATAATAATCCCCATCGGCGGTGGCATAAAATGCTTTTTTTGCATTCTGCAGGGCCACCGGGCTTTTCCGGGCCAGGATGGCCGCCCAGTTTCTTGCCTCTGTTTCCAGATCTTCCGCAGGTACGGTTTTGTTTATCAGGCCCATTTCAAGGGCCGTTTGGGCCGAGATTAGATCCCCGTAAAATAACAGCTCAAGGGCTCTTTTCCGACCGATGGATCGGCTCACCGGAATGATGGGACCGATGCAGTTCAACCCCACATTGATGGCCGTCAGCCCCAGTCGTGTTTTGTCACTTGCGATGGCAAGATCCGCTGCGGCCACAAGCCCGGCACCGTTTGCTGCGGCCACTCCGTGAACCTGGGCTATGACGGGTTTGCTCATTCTACTGATGCTCACCAGGGGGGTTTCCATGCATTCAATCCATTGCCGATATTCCGAAGCGGTTTTGCCAAAAAAATCCCCCACATCAATGCCTGCGCAAAATGCTTTGCCTTCCCCTTTTATCAGAATAACCCGCACTGTCTTTTTCCCGTCCAGATCCAGCAGGGCGTGGTTCAGTTCCGTGGCCAGGGTCGTTGTAAATGTGTTCAGCTGTCCGGGGCGATTAAGGGTTATCTGTCCAACAAAGTCTTCACCGATCTCAACAACAATACTTTCATAGTTCATGGATACTCACCTTTTTGTATGATACGTTTTTGTTATCGTAAAAACAGGTTGATAAAAGGACACTTAAACGAAAATAAAATACATGGCAGTAATCAGCTGCCATAACCAAAATTAAAACTCTCATCATTGCACCACGTTGGACGGAATTTTATATAAAAATCCAGAGCCCAGCCTCGGTGTTTGCGGCGATGGGATGGATGGGTTGGCATCTATTGCGCTTTTTTAGCAAATTTTATAAAAAATACAATCTGCTGGCCATTGATCCGCCAACTGTGACTCGTGGACCATGTTGTAACCAAATCCAAATAGTGTTTGTTAACATACCTGGTGTTTGAAAACAAGCGAGCAGACACAGCTCACTCCATTGCCTGTTTTTTCCATCTGTGTCGCTTTAATTGAGCAACAGGGCCTGGCACCCCCAGAAGTTGCGGTCTTGTGAGCAAAACCGAAAAATCAAAAGCGGGGGCATTTCCTTGATTTTATGGTATAACCGATTAAAATAAATGCGGCCCATTCGGAGCCAAAGGCGCTCGGCCCATTTGCCCTGCCGATTGTAACCAAGCGCAGACTGTTTGAGGACTAACATCTCCGTTTGGGTTTAAGACGCGCAGAAGATGTGGATGTGATACTGGACATTATCAAAACTTTAGATTCGCCTGTCTATTTGAAAAAGCAGGAAGCCCGAGGAAGAGTGGTCGCGTTTGGGTTGTCACTTATGTCGCTTGCCCATGAAGTGAGCTTCATTAAGCGAAAAATTGATATTGAATTGCTGGTAGACGACAATGTCAGCACAACATTCACGGATTATGATATTTCAGCCATTCAGAGCCGTACCATCAACGACAATTTCAAACGCATGGAGATCGACCTTGTTCAGGAGTCGGACCGCCTGGCCAACATCCGCTTTTTAAGTGCTTTGAGAGAAGCGTTTAAACAAAGTGGTAAAGACGTCTCTGAATGTGTTGAGAGTTATCAGTGGGAAGTGATCAAAGGAGAAGAATCGTCTGGCCTGATCACCTTTGGGAAGGAATATGAATACCATGTCACAACATGGACCGCCCGCCAACTGTGACAGGCTGTCCATGTTGTGACCAAGCCGTTGGAAATATGATTTATGCACAATTACTTGTCAAAAGTATGGCGCTGGATAAAAGTGTCTGCCGCTGATACCTCAGGCTTTACTGTTTCCCACCAAAGAGGCAGAAACCAAGAGCAGAGTTGTTTTGTTTACAAAATGGCTTTCATGGCCCCCATATGGGAGCGCAGCTCTTTCCCGATGATTTCCACACCGGTGGAGCCAATGGCCGCATTGACCTTGATCAGCTGCACATTGTCAACGCCATTATCTTTTACATCCAGCCCTTTTCCGATGACATCGGCATTGATGGTTTCCATGAACCCTTTAAGCTGTGGCACTGCTGCATGGGCAAACAGATAACAGCCATACTCTGCGGTATCGGAGATGACCACATTCATTTCATAGAGTTTACGCCGGGCAATGGTATTGGCAATCAGGGGTACCTCATGGAGGGACTCGTAATAGGCAGATTCTTCCTTAATGCCAGCCGCCACCATGGTGTCAAAGGCCATTTCCACACCGGCCTTGACCATGGCCACCATTAATATTGCGTTGTCAAAGAATTCCTGCTCGGAAATCTCAGATTCGGTGCACACCGATTTTTCAAAGGCGGTTTCAGCGGTCTCGGCTCGCCATTTCAACAGATTGGCATCATCGTTGGCCCAGTCTTCCATCATGGTACGGGAGAACTCACCGGACATGATGTCATCCATGTGTTTATTGAACAGGGGCTGGAGAATGGTTTTGAGTTCCTCTGCCAGATTAAAGGCCTTGATTTTGGCAGGATTGGATAACCGGTCCATCATATTGGTGATGCCGCCATGCTTTAAGGCTTCAGTGATGGTTTCCCATCCATATTGAATCAATCGCGACGCATAACCGGAATCCACCCCCTTTTCCATCATTTTATCATAGCACAGAAGGGAACCGACCTGGAGCATGCCACACAAAATGGTCTGTTCTCCCATGAGATCTGATTTCACCTCGGCAATGAACGAAGATTTAAGAACGCCAGCCCGATGCCCGCCGGTACCGGCGGCATAGGCTTTGGCCATGCCCCAGCCGTATCCATCCGGGTCATTTTCCCGGTGAACGGCAATGAGGGTGGGAACGCCAAATCCGCGTTTATACTCTTCCCGTACCTCGGTTCCCGGGGATTTGGGTGCCACCATGATGACGGTGAGATCCTCTCGGATCTTCATCCCTTCTTCCACAATATTAAACCCATGGCAATAGGCCAGACAGGCCCCCTTTTTCATCAGGGGCATCACAGCAGATACCACCGGGGTGTGCTGTTTATCCGGGGTCAGGTTGATCACCAGATCTGCCATGGGGATCATCTCCTTATAAATACCCACGGCAAATCCGTTTTCCACCGCGTTCTTGTAAGATTTGCGTTTTGACTCAATGGCAGCGGCCCTCAATGCATAGGAGACATCCAGACCGCTGTCTCGAAGGTTCAATCCCTGGTGAAGGCCCTGGGCCCCACACCCCACAATGACGATTTTTTTTCCCTTGAGTGCTTCAACCCCATCAAATTCAGAATAATCCATGAACCGGCACTGTCCCAGTTCTTCCAGCTGCAAGCGAAGGGGTAAGGTATTAAAATAATTTTGTCCCATGTGTTCCTCCTGATTAATTTTTATATTGAAATCATTTTGTTTTTGGAATTTTCGACGTTTCTTTTTTAAACCAGATATATTATTTTTTTTGTACAGACTTTATGTCATAATCCTTATATTATTCTGTTTCCACCGATTGTGCCAAGTGAATCCTATTTCAATCATTGCGTCAAGTGAATTATGCGAGATGTTGTATTGCAAAAATAACAATATCTTTTCAAACATTATAGATGCTCATAACATTTGCCATGCCTGGAAATGTTCAGGCCCGGATGCCGGCCCCTGACAATGATAACATGTCGAGATTTGAAGAAAATAATAATCTTGAATAACAGTTGACCTTACAGCTTTAAACATATAATTTGGTAAAAAATAATTGCAGATTTCCTGAAATTTGATTTGTATTTGGATCTCGAAGGATAATATGTCTCATGTGATTTGTTTTCTGTTTTGCGGATTTAAATTCAAATCTTATGAGCAGCCAAAATAACATAACTTTTTTGGATAAAAGGCTCTTACGACAGATATTTTCTATAAATCAGAATATGCAGTGGTATAAATTGTGGGGCTTGGTTATAACATGGGCCATTTTATGGTGGAATTAGGCTTGTATTCTTGGCGCTTTTCGTGCAGTTTGGCTTAACACACGGGAGCTTGCGAAAAGCATAGGAACACAAGGCTGACCCCGTTGCTCCGCCATGTGTGAATGCTGCCCCATGTTGTGGTCAAGCCCTAATTTTGTTTTGATAATGGCCTGAAAAGACAAATTCAGAATTTTAAAAAAACGGTTAACGTAGTCATTTTACGTGTACTTTTAAGCAAAATTATTTTTTGGGGCAACGAAGTTATTTAATCGACAAGCAAGGGAAATGCTAATGTATTCTACAAAATCAAAACCTTATATTTTTATCGGATTAAGCATTATTATTCTTTGTCTTGTTGTGTTGCTATTTTCCATGATGGAAACTGGTGAGAGTAAAGAACTTTATACCAATGGGGCGGGCTATGTTATTTTGCCAGACACATCCAACACCAGTCCAACTAAAACCGGCGATGTCAAGAGTATGCCCATTGGTACCATCGTTGTGGATAACAAGGTTCAGCCAGTTGCCATGCTCTCCCGCAAGGATAAGAAAGTAAATTTTTCAAAAATAAAATGCCTGAAGGATATTCGGAGAAAATTTGTTCAAATCCATACATTGGGATCCTACCCGCTGGATGCCGGTCTGAATATGTTAAAGAATAATCCGGATATGCTGGAAGACTTTGGAAAGCAATGGGGGCGCCCTGTTCCTGATACCGTTTTGGATCTGTTTCGAAAATTTATCCCAGCGTTCACAATATGGGCAACAGCACCGGGATTTCAGAAATCAGAACGGTCGAATATCGCTGTATCTGGAAAATTTAGAGTCTCTTTTGGAATGCTCTCCCAGAATACATATTTGTATTTCTTCCCCTTTAAACACGGTGGATCCCTTGGGCCTGTAGAGTATACGGGGAAAATGGAACCGGCACTATTTATCACTGGTGATCGTCACAAATGGATATTGCCTTATACCTGCGGGAACGGACCGGCAGAAATTATTCTTCCATGTAAGGAGTTTTCCGGAGCAGTTCTCCCACCGGAAAACAATGCCATAGCTGAAAATGGCAGCGGGATTGTTGCAGACGTGTTTAATCAGAAAACCAACTCAGTTTCACCACTATACGCAGATAAGAACACCGGATCACCGGGCAATAATTCTTCTGTAATCACATCTGAACCCTCCATCTGGATTCCTGACACCAATGGCGGCGGCTCCAGTGGATATTCGTCAGATACGCCTTCCTCTGATGATAATCCCAAGACAAGTGAATCACTGGATTCAACAACGCCGGATTCTCCGTCTGAACCAGAACTACCAGTGTTTCCCATTGTAATCAAGCCGGATACAGGCAATGACATTCCACCCATTCCGGAGCCTGCAACATGGCTGACAATGACACTTGGTCTGCTGTTCCTTACAAGAATTAGAAAAAAATAAATATAGCCGAAAGCTGAACTCTTTTTTATGAACAGATTAGATGTTTATTATCAAGCATAATAACCTCATAAAAGGAAGGGGTTATGGACATCAGAGAACTGCAGACATTCAGACATCTGGCAAAATCACTGCACTTCGGTAAGACCAGCCGGGCCTGTAACATGACCCCATCGACTCTGACCCGGATGATACAGCGCATGGAGCAGAATGTGGGAGAATCTCTTTTTACCCGTGATAATCGCTGTGTGTCTCTCACCACTGCCGGGATGGCATTTTTGCGATATGCCGAAGACGTCTGCCAGCGCTGGATTGAACTTCAAAATGACCTATCCACCACCGAACGTCTGGTGGGGGAGCTGTCCATTTACGGGTCTGTCACCGCGGTGTACAGCATTTTATCCAGCATTCTATTTGAATTTCGAAAAATGCACCCGGCGGTGCAGATTAACCTGGAAACAGGTGATGCGGCAAAGGCTTTAACCAAACTTTGGAATGGAGAAGTGGATGTCTCTATAGCTGCCCTGCCGGAAAAAATGCCCGAAGATCTGGCATATATCAAGGTTGCCGAAACGCCGCTGGTTTTCATCGGTCCTGTAAAGTTTCCGGATACGGTGGTATACAAGGGCACTGCCATCGACTGGCAGCAAACCCCCCTCATTATGCCGGAACAGGGCCTTAGCCGGGAGCAGCTGGAGAAGTGGCTTCACCGGGAAGAGCTTGGTGGCACCATCTATGCCCAGGTGGCCGGTAACGAAGCCATCATAGCCATGGTCAGCCTTGGATGTGGCGTGGCCGTTATTCCCCGGCTGGTGCTGGAAAAAAGTCCCCTTTACTGTGAAGTTGAAATTCTAAAAAATACCCCGGAACTGACCCCGTTTTCCATTGGCATCTGCACCTTTAAAAAACAGCTGTCCAACCCCAGGATAAAAGCTCTATGGAACATCGCCAGGGCGGTATCTTGAATTATGTATTTTAACTTTTTTCCATATAACACACAAGACAGTAACCACCAGATACAACGAAAAAAATGAAACTCTAATCATTGCAGTCCGTTAGACATAATTTCATGTAAAAAAGCCCACGGCAATCACCACCTGCACAAGTAATAATGAAAAAACTATGTACGCAATAGTTCCTCAGCATGGTCCAGGGTGACCTTGGTGATGGTAGTTCCTCCCATCATCCGTGCAATTTCCCGGACTCGGTCTTCCGTGTTTGTAAGGGGGCTGATCATGGTGGAGGTTCGCTGGTTCACCACCTGTTTTTCAATTTTATAGTGAGTGTTGCCGTATTTGGCGATCTGGGCCAGATGGGTGATGCAGATGACCTGGTATTTTTCAGACAATGCTTTAAGTTTAATTCCCACTTTATCCGAGGTTTTGCCGCCGATACCAGAATCCACCTCGTCAAACACAAGGGTTCCAAGCACGTCGGTGTCCGAAAGAATGGCCTTCAGGGCCAGCACCACCCGGGACAGTTCCCCCCCAGATGCAATGCGTGCCAGGGGCCGGGGGCTTTCCCCGGGGTTGGGTGCCATGAGAAAAGAGACCTTGTCCATGCCGGTGTGAGTAATCTTCATGCCCTTGACGGAGAGCAGATCTTGTTGTCGGTTCTCCGGGAACAGATCCTGCTGAACCTTTGCCTTGACTGAAGGGGTTTGGGTCACGGTAATGGTGAAGCGGATCTGATCCATTTCCAGGGTTTTTAATTCATCCTCCGCTAGTTTTGCCAGTTTCTCTGAGGCTTTCTGGCGTGCTTGAGACAGCTCAAGAGCCTTTGTTCCCAGGCTCCGGGATAGGGAAATGCATTGATTTTCCATGGCTTCTATCGTTGCTGCCATGTTTCCGGTACTGGCAATTTTTTTTTTTAGATCAGCATGGAAGGCAAAGAGGGCTTCCAGGGAAGGTTTTCCATACTTTCGCTTAAGTTTTTGTATGAGATCCAGACGGGCTTCGGTCTCTTCAAGGGAGCCGGGATCAAGGTCTATGGTTGCAGAAAGTTTTCGCATGTCATCGGTGATGTCTTCCAGATCAAACATGGTTTTGGAGAGTTTCTCGCTGATGGCGGCAATTTTATCATCCAGATGTCCATGTTTTTCCAGGACGGTTTTGATGCCCCCCAGCTCTTCGAGCAGGGACCCTTCTCCTGAATAAATTTTTTCCACACCGGTGTTAAGGCCAGTGAATATTTCAGAACCGTTTTTCAGGCGTTGCTTACGGGTTTCAAGGTCCTTATCTTCATCGGGAAGAATTCTGGCCTTGTCAATGTCATCAATTTGAAATTGAATAAGTTCCTGTTCGTCGGTCAGTTTTTCAATGCTTGCCTTTAATTGTCCAAGCTCCCGGATCAGGGGAGCCATTTCATTGCAGATGGCGGATACCTGGTTTCTCAGGGGCCAGGTATTGGCAAAATGGTCCAGGATATCCAGGTGGTTGTCTTCACTGAGAAGGGTCTGGTGGGCATGCTGGCTGGAAACGGAAGCAAGATTTGCCGTGACCTTTTTTAAGAGCTGCATGGTGGCCTGGGTGGAATTGATGAAGATCCGATGTCGACCGCTGGTATTGATGATTCTTCGGATGATCAGGCCCTCTGACGGGTCAAGTCCCTGGGCCGTCATGATGCTGGCGGCAGGACCATCCGGGGCAATGTCAAAACAGGCTTCCAGCTCGGCGCTTGTTTTTCCGGTGCGCACCAGGTCCGCCGAAGCCCGTCCCCCCAGCAGAAGATTCACCGCTTCAATGATGATGGATTTTCCCGCCCCGGTTTCTCCGGTGAGCACCGAAAGGCCGTGGGAAAAGGAAATCCGAAGGTCATCAATGATCGCAAAGTTTTTTATGGCCAGTTCGCTGAGCATGAAATTTCCTGATAAGGTTTACAATGTGAAGCAGGTAGATGGCAAAAATGGCTGCAGTAAGGCGGGGAATCCACAGCCAGATGGGGGAGATGCCCAGGGGTAGAAATAGGGCAGGGTCTTCTATCATGGCGTGATTGATGCCTATGGACAGGTGAAGCCGGTTCAGGTCATCCGGGTCAAAGGTGTTGTTCCGGGTCTCTTCAACAATAACGGCGGCCCCGTAGGTCAGCCCGAATATGGCTGCGGTGAGCCACAGTACCCCTGTAGCCTGACTTAATCCCATGAGCTTGAGCACGGGGGAAATGCCCCGGACAATGTATTCAATGAGATGAAAAATTTTCATAAGTTCCATCACCATCATCAAGGGCATGATGATGAGAAAGATCTGAAGGCCAAGGCCTGCCATGTCCCAGCTCCATCCAAGGAGCATGGTACCCAGAGACATTGAGTGGGTGTTACCAGCGGCCACGGAGCCGGTGAGAACCACAGGCGGTGCAACATCCATGACAATGGCGGCAAGAAAGGTGACACACAGGGACATCAACAGCCGGAAGCAGGCTGCTGTCACGGCATTGAAGCCCGATTGCCCCTGGACAATGCTTTCCTGAATGATATTGTGGGAAATAAGCAGAAAAATGGCAATTAGGGTCATCTGGTCCATGGTCAGGGGCAGGGCTGCCATGGCACCGATGGCACCGTAGATCCCGGTAAACAGGCCGATGATCAGGGGCAGGGCTGCTGATGCCGGCAGATGAAGCACGCCCATGACCGGCTGGATGAGAAAATCAAGGGAATAAAGCCATCCCGAATAAACCAGCAGAGCTGTTCCAAGGGAGATGGGAACCAGGATTTTCAGCAGCCAGATATAGCCGCTGATTCCCCTTTTCAGCCCGTCTTTGATACCTTGTATTAATTTTTCACGTATCATATTTACTGTTTTTCCAATGACTCATATCATGAGTTGACCAGGTCGCCAGGGACCTGTTTGGCTTTTTTATATAAAATTCCGCCCAAGGTGCTGAAATACTTTGAGTTTGATTTTTCGTTGTGGCTGGTGGCATACAGCCACGTGGGTTTATAAGAAAGTGTCGGCAGGCCGACATGTGAGTTATATCCCAAGATATGCTTTTTTCACAGCCTCATTGGACAAGAGGTTTTCCCCGGTATCGGTCATGGTGATGGAACCGGTTTCCATGACATATCCCCGGTGGGCAATTTTCAGGGCCAGGTTGGCATTCTGCTCCACCAGAAAAATGGTGGTGTTGTTTTCTTTGTTTATCTTCTGGATAATATTAAAGATCTGTTTAACGATGATGGGGGCAAGTCCCAGGGAGGGCTCATCCAGCAGAAGGAGTTTCGGGCGTGTCATGATGGCCCGGGAGATGGCCAGCATCTGCTGTTCTCCACCGCTTAATGTTCCCCCTGCCTGGCTTTTTCTTTCGGCAAGCCGGGGAAAAAGATCAAAGATATATTCCAGGTCTTTTTTTATATTTTCGGTGTCTTTTCTAAGAAAGGTCCCCATGTCCAGATTTTCCATGACGGTGAGATGGGGAAAAATATGGCGGCCTTCGGGTACCTGGTTGATGCCCAGCGCCACAATTTTATCCGGTGTCATGTCATGGATGGGCTGTCCTTGGAAGTGAATTTCGCCCTGACGTGCCCGGGTAACTCCGCAGATGGTCATGAGGGTGGTGGATTTGCCTGCTCCGTTGGCCCCGATGAGGGAGATGATTTCCCCTTCCTTCACATCCATGTTGATGTTTTTCAGGGCCTGGATATTACCGTAAAAGGTCTGAATGTTTCTCAGTTTAAGCATCAATTTCCTCCCCCAGATAGGCTTTGATCACCACGGGGTTGTTCCGGATTTCTTCTGGAGTCCCTTCGCCGATCTTTTTACCGTAATCCACCACGTAGATACGTTCGGACAGGCTCATGACAAGCTTCATATCATGTTCAATTAGCAGGATGGAAATACCCTCTTCATCCCGGATTTTTAAAATCAGTTCATCCAGTTCGCTGGTTTCCTGGGGGTTCATCCCGGCGGCGGGCTCATCAAGCAAGAGTAAAAACGGATCGGTGGCCATGGCCCGGGCGATTTCCAGGCGGCGCTGGGCCCCATAGGGCAGGTTGATGGCCAGTTCATCCACATATTTTGCAAGACCGATTTTTTTAAGAATTTCATAGCTTTTTTCCACAATGAAATTTTCTTCGGCCCGGGTGGCTTTACCCCGGAAAATGGCCCCCAGAACCCCGGTTTTTGTGATGGCATGGCATCCTATCATGACATTTTCCAGCACCGTCATGGAGGTGAATAAGCGGATATTCTGGAAGGTTCTGGCAAGTCCTTTGCGGGTGACGATGTTGGTTTTGAGTCCGTTGACCCGCTCTTTTTTCCCTTGGGGAAAAATGAGAACGTCACCGGAGGTGGGGGTGTATATACCGGTGATGCAGTTGAAGAAGGTGGTTTTCCCGGCACCATTGGGACCGATGAGGGCCACAATTTCACCTTTGTTAATGAAGAGGCTAAGGTCGTCTATGGCCCGAAGCCCGCCAAAATCCATGGTCATATCTTTTACTTCAAGAATTGGTTTCATAAAGAGTCAGTTTGGGGGATAGGGTTAGTTTTTTTCAAATTTATATGTTTTCCTGACATTTTCAATGATGCCGCCGGGCCGGAAGACCATCATGAGCACCAGTACTGTTCCAAAGGTGATCATGCGGAATTGTCCGAAATCCCGGAGATATTCCGGCAAAAGTATGAGAAGCAATGCACCGGACATTACGCCGGCAATGGAGCCCATTCCCCCCAGAACTACTGTGCACAAAATGATCACCGATTCCCAGATGGTGAAGCTTGCCGGGTTGATAAAGGTGGTTTTGGCTGCGAAAACCACTCCCCCCATGCCCGCCCACATGGCACCAAGAGCAAAGGCCCTCAATTTGGTTTTGGCTTTGTTGATGCCCATGGCCTGGCAGGCAATTTCATCATCCTTCAGGGCAATCCAGGCCCTTCCTATTCTGGAGTTTTCAAGGCGATTTATGACAAAAATTGTAAAGATCACCAAGGCCACAATGATGTAGAAGATAAAAATGGTGGAGCCTTCCAGAGAAAGGTCCATGCCGGGCAGGCCGGGCTTGGGAATGTTTGCAATGCCGCTGGGTCCAAAGGAGAACTCATTCCAGTTTTCCAGTACCAGTCGGATGATTTCGCCAAATCCCAGGGTGACAATGGCCAGGTAATCCCCCCGGAGGCGCAGCACCGGATAACCAAGGAGAATACCGAACAGAGCCGCCAGCAGGCCCCCCAGGGGCAGGGCAATCCAGAAGACCAGCCCGTAATGCAGATTTAAAAGGGCATAGGAATAGGCTCCCACGGCAAAAAAAGCCACATACCCAAGATCAAGAAGTCCTGCAAGGCCGATGACGATGTTCAGACCCAGTCCCAGCATGACATAGATCAGAGCAGATATCATGATGTTGGTCTGGTACATGGAAAAAATGTGGGGAAAAAGCAGGGTAAAAGCCCCAATCAAAATAATGCCCGGGAGGGTGAATCTCTTATCCTGCAGCAGGGTCTGGATGGTGCCCGGTCCCTGTTGCTTGTCTTTTTTGGCACTGTCAGCCTGGCGTTTTAGAAGATATCGCCAGAGCATGGAAAGTGCAAAGGCCCCGATACCCACAAGGGCCATGTTGTGCCACCGCCATTCCACGGTGTCGGTGACGGTGTTGACCCTGATCACCATGAGGGGAAAGGTGAGGAACATGAACCACAGGGAGGCCAGGAACGATTTTTTTATTTCATTTTTTGCTGTCATAGTCAAAATCCGGTGTCTTTATACCTTTTTGGTTTCCGCTCTGCCGAGTATCCCCGAGGGTCTGAAAATCAGAATCAGCACAAGGAACAAAAAGGCAAATACGTCTTCATAATCACTGGAAATGTAACCGGTGAAAAAGCTTTCTGTCCAGCCCAGCACCAGGGCACCCAGTACCGCACCGGGAATGCTGCCGATGCCCCCAAGTACCGCAGCCACAAAGGCTTTGATGCCGGCAATGAATCCCATGTAAAAGTTGATCTGACCGATGTGGGATGCAATGAGAATACCGCCGATGGCGGCGGTGGCGGAACCCACGATGAAGGTCACAGAGATCACTCTGTCCACATTGATGCCAAGCAGGGCAGCCATCATTTTGTCCTGGGAGGTAGCCCGCATGGCCTTGCCGATTTTTGTGAACTTGATCAGGATGGTTAGGAGGATCATTACCACCACTGTGGTGATAATAATAACCAGTTCCGGGGATGTCAGAATGTGGGCATAGGGTTCCCAGAACTCAAAATCCGGGATCAGGCTGGGAAAGGGAAGAAAGTCAGATGTCTGGGCTAGAAGAACATAGTTCTGCAGAAACAAAGACATGCCGATGGCGGAAATAAGGGCCGAAAGCCTGGGGGCGTTTCTCAAGGGCTTGTAGGCAATTTTTTCCATGGTGAACCCATAGGCGCAAGAGTAAATAATGGCCGCCATTCCGGCCAGAATCACCACGGCCAGCGTGGGGAATCCTGCCATGGTTAACACGCTTGCGATGATGAGGCCAGTAAAGGCTCCAATCATGTAGATCTCCCCATGGGCAAAATTGATCAGCTCTATGATGCCGTAAACCATGGTGTAGCCAAGGGCTATGAGGGCGTAAATACTGCCCCGGGTCAGGCCCCCCAGGAAAAGTTGTGCAAAATATTCAAAGTCCATATAAATCCTGTCTTTCTGCCTGCCCTGTCCGGGAAAAGATGGGACAGTAAACAAGAGAAGAGGGGGGCGGACATGCATCCGTCCCCCTGAATGATTCAAGTGATGACACCCTTTGAATAGAGGACTTCCGGTGCCATATTGCAGGAAAGGCCAACGGCTTTTCCTGCACGATTAGATTATTTTTGCTCCACAAAAGCACCGTTTGTCACTTGGTACACGGAGAAACCAATACCGGTGGCATCGCCGTTGTTGTCAAATTTGATTTTACCGAGGGGGGTATCCACATATTCGGTGTGCAATGCCTTGACGATGGCATCATAATTTGTGGAACCAGCCTTTTCAATGGCATTCAGGAGGGCCAGGGTTGCCGCATAGGCATTGTCAAAGAAAGCACCGGGATCAGACCCATAGGCATCCTGGTGTTCTTTTTTTGCAGCAATGGCAAGGGGGTTTTTAGAGATATCCATTGGACCTGTGGCATAAACGCCTTCACAGTACTCGCCGGCAACCTTGATGAAGGTGTCGTCCTTAACACCATCACCGCCCATGAAAAGAGTCTTCATTCTTTTCTTTCGCATGAGTGTCACAATCTTGGAGGCTTCGGGGTGATAACCGCCCCAGATCACCAGATCTGGTTTTTTGCTGCGAACTTTGGTGACGATGGCGGAGTAGTCAACAGCACCAGGAGTGACGCCTTCAAACAATACCACTTCTGCACCGGCTTCGGTGAAATATTTCTGGGCCAGTTCCGCCTGCCCTTTACCATAGTCTCCCTTGTCATGGAGGATGGCAAGGGTTTTTACTTTGAGAACGTCCATGGCAAATTTGGTCTGGAGCTGGGCCTGGGTCGCATCATGGGCAATGGTTCTGAAAAAGTTGGGGTACTCACCGCTCAGGGTGAGGTCGGGGCTTGTGGCGGAAGGCGACATGGTGACAATTCCAGAGTCCTTGTAGATACCAAGGGCTGATTTGGTGGCACCACTGCAGATATGACCCATTACCACCTCGGCACCGTCGGAAACCAGTTTGGTGGCCGTGTTACCGGCAACTTCAGGTTTGCACACGTCATCTTCCACCAGAAGTTCAACCTGTTTTCCAAGGACACCGCCCTTTGCATTGATTTTTTTAACTACCAGTTCTGCGGCCTTTACAGAGGGCAGACCATAGGATGCCAGATCCCCACTGTGGGCACCGGCCACGCCCAGTTTTATGGTATCACCGGCCGATGCTGCCCCGGTGAGAGCAAAAAGAGATACTGCCAAGACCGCCAGTACTTTGCTGAATTTTTTCATGGATTCTCCTTGACTTGATTGTGTTGGTAATAGGGACGTCTCTAAAAAATAAATTAATCTCTGATTTATACTGATTCAACAGTGTTGCGTCAAGGAAAATCACGACAAATCAGGGGATTAGAAACACTGAAGCAGTGGGTGTGCGGGGGGGGAAAATAAAAAAAAACTTGCATCTGTGTGGCGGATGCAAGTAAAAAGCCAGAATGCAGTATCACAGTGTGGTCAAGTTCCGCAGGGGCTTGCCTGCAAAATAAAATCAGGAATTGATTCCAGCTTTGTCGACTTTATATCAATCTTTAAATGAGCTGAGCTGGCATCCATTCCCGGAATTACAAACACGGGCAGGTGGAAGAGAGTGGGTTTCCATGGAAAATAAGTGTATCGGGCTTTTTGTTAAAAGGGATGAGCGGGCAAAGAAAAAAGCCGTAGAGCTTGAGGGGTGGCTTGAAGACAGGGGGCTGCAGGTTCTTTTTGCCGATGATCCCGGTGTTTCCTTGTCCCAAAATCCGCCTTTCTGTATTGTTGTTCTGGGAGGGGACGGTACATTTTTAAGTGCTGCTCGTCTGGTGGGGAATCTTAATATCCCGCTCATGGGCATCAAGTTCGGAGAGGTGGGTTTCCTGGCGGAAACATTGGAATCCCACCTGTATGAGGCCATGGAGCAGGTGCTTGCCGGAAATTTTGTTATAGAAGAGCGCATGCGCCTTCAGGTGTCCGTGATCCGGGAAGGTAAAAAGATTGCATCGGTGGGGGTTTTAAATGATGTGGTGCTCAATAAGGGAGCACTTTCACGCCTTGCCAGGTGTGCGGTGTACATTGATTCCAGTTATCTGACCACATTCAAGGCAGATGGCCTTATCCTGGCCACACCAACCGGTTCTACGGCCTACTCCCTGGCCGCCGGGGGCCCTGTGATTCATCCGGTTGTGCCGGGTATTATCCTGACACCCATCTGTCCTTTTACCTTGACAAATCGGCCCTTGATTATTCCGGATACCGCCCAGGTGGAAATGCATCTGGAGGACGATCCTTCCGATATTGTCCTGACCTTTGACGGCCAGGAGGGGATGGCCATTGACTCCAGGGATCGTATTGTGGTTAAAAAGGGCACTCATCCGGTGCGGATGATTTCTTTAAGCCGGGATAATTATTTTAATGTGTTAAAGGCAAGGCTCATGTGGAGCGGCGGCCGGGGCTGACCCTTCCCGGAAGTTGCTCGTTTTGTGATCATGGTATTCTGTGAATGTGATTTCCAGGTAAACGGGATCAGGGCAAGCTTGGCCTCATCGCTGATGAAGCCTCCGACCGGGAGGATGGTGATGCGCCAGACTACTTTGTATTGCTGGATTCCCAGATATCCACAATTTTAAGGTTCCCGGGGTATTTCATGGTTTTATATTTTGTGATGCCTGCCAGTCTCCGGGTAATTTGGCTGATTCTTGAAATGTTGGCCTGGATGGTGTGCATGTCTTTTACAAGCTGGCTTTCGGGATCCTGGTCCATGATGATCAGTTCCGAATGTCCCAGTAGGGTCTGCAGCGGCTGGTTCAGTTCATGACATACGGCACCGGCCATTTCCAGAACTCCCTGGAGACGTTCTTTTTCCCCCCGTTCCTGTTCCGCCCGATTTCGTTCGGTAATATCGGAAAACGTCGCAATAAGGCACGCAAGGGGATTGTCAGGATCGGAACTTCCCACCTTGAGATGGCCCTGGAATGTTGATTTGTCCCTGCGCATGAGCAACAAATCCAGTTCCAGTTTGTTTGTGCGGGGAAAGTGGTCGTATATGGATTTCCCTGCGGCCAGAAAGGCTTCTTTGCTGGGATAAATCATTTCCACACTCTGGTTCTTGAAATCATCCTTTCCCTGGTAACCGAATAATTTTACCATCTCCTGGTTTACCCATTTAAAAGATCTGTTCTCCACAAGGGCAATGCCCACCGGGGAGGTTTCCAGAATTTTTTCAAGAATCTGGCCCTGTTCCTGGAGCGCATCACTGAATTCTCTTCGTTCCAGAGCAAGGGCTATGTGTCGGGCCACCAGATCTAGAATGTTCAGATCTTTTTCTCCGTATGATATGTCCGGGGTGTAGCTCTGTACGGCAACGGCACCGGTTACCCGGGTGCCGATTTTCAGGGGGGCTCCCAGCCAGGTGTGGCTCAGGGTGCCAATGGTCTTTTTATGAACGAAACGGGCATGCCTGAGAATATCTTTTTTCTCAAACAGCAATGGCATTTCAGCCTTGATAACCCTTCCCGTAAGGGACGCCGTCTTGCTGAATTCTGTAATCTCATGAATGTCTTTGTCATACTCATCCACGTAATATGGAAAGGAAATGGCATCTTTTTCCGGATGGTGAATGGCAATAAAGAAATTGTCCGCATTGAGAATTTTGCCAAGGGAATTGTGGATGGCGTGATACAGTTCGTTTAGGTTCTGGGTTCGGTTGACAGCTTCAGCTATTTCAAGCAGTACATTCATCACCTCATGATATTTTTTTTCGTGGATAGACGATTTCTCCGTTTTTCTTCCCATGACAGGTTCCTGTTTGGCCTGTTAACCGTTTTTGAAGATAAATTAATTTCTACGTGGACAGTATCTCACTTAAAATGATATAAATCAAGATTTATGACCGGCGGGGGATGGGGCAGAAGATCATGACCTGCTTTAATTTGATCACTTTGACAGGACCGCAATGTGGAAGATATGAAAAACAGAAATAAATCCTTTGAAGAAATTTCATTGCTCTATGAAATCCACGAGGCCTTGAATGAGCACTCGGATATGAAAAGAGCCCTTTACCGGGTATTGAGTATCCTGGCTGAATCGCTGAATTTGATCCGGGGCGCCATTACGTTGCTTGATCCTGTAACAAGGGAAATTCACATTGAAGTGGCCCATGGTATTCCGGAAAAGGCCAAAAAGAATGTGAGATATAAGATGGGGGAGGGTATCACCGGCCGGGTGATTCAGACGGGAAGGGCCATGGTGGTCCCCCGGATCAGCCAGGAGCCCTTGTTTCTTGATCGAACCGATTCCCGGCGAAAAGTAGATTCTGCCCAGGATTATTCTTTTATCTGTGTGCCGGTGAAAAGGGAAAACAAGGTGGTGGGAGCACTCAGTGCTGACAGCTCCCTGGGAGAGGAAGACTCCCTGCAAAAGGGCGAAAAAATTCTTTCCGTGGTGGCCACCATGATTGCCCGTCATGTGATTAATCTTGAAGCGCTTCACATGGAAAAGGAGTTTTTAAAGGAAGAAAATTTGCGTCTTAAGGGTGAATTGGAAAATAAGTACAGTTTTTCCAACATCATAGGTAATAGCAACAAGATGAGGGAAGTGTTTCAGATGATTTCCCAGGTTTCCCGGAGCAATGCCACTGTGCTCATCCGGGGGGAGAGCGGCACCGGCAAGGAACTCATCGCCAATTCCATCCATTACAACAGCCTTAGAAACAGCCATCCCTTTGTGAAGATCAACTGTGCGGCTCTGCCGGAAAATCTCATTGAAAGTGAACTGTTCGGCCATGAAAAAGGCGCATTCACTGGGGCGGCCACCCAGAAAAAGGGAAAATTTGAGATGGCCAACAAGGGTACCATCTTCCTTGATGAGATCGGTACCATGCAGCCAGGGGTTCAAGTAAAACTGCTCCGGGTGCTCCAGGAACGTGAATTTGAAAGGGTGGGGGGCTACAAGACCATCAAGAGCGATGTGCGAATCATTGCCGCAACCAACAGCAATCTGGAAGAAATGGTGGAGGAAAACACCTTTCGGGACGACCTTTATTTCCGGCTTAATGTGTTTCCCATTTACCTTCCCAGCCTTCGCATGCGCCGCACCGATATTATTCTGCTGGCTGATTTCTTTCTGGAAAAATATGCCCGGGAACATTTTAAAAAAATCAAGCGATTTTCCACCCCTGCCATTGACATGATGATGCAGTACCACTGGCCCGGTAATGTCCGAGAGCTTGAAAACTGCATTGAGCGGGCAGTTCTGTTATGTAATGAAGGTGCCATCCACAGCTATCATCTTCCCCCGAGCCTTCAAACGGGCAAGGAATCCAGTACCCTTGTTCCCTTGACCCTGGAGGCTGCGGTGCATAATCTGGAAAAAGAGATGATCATTGATTCCTTGAAAAATACCCGGGGAAATATCAAAAAAGCAGCGGAACTTCTGGGCACCACTGTTCGTAAATTTTCCTATAAGGCATCCAGATATGGAGTCAATTATAAGGATTACCGCTGATGCTGGGAAATATAGTTAATGCCGCCGCCATTATTGCAGGGGGGCTTGTGGGGCTTCTGTGCCGGGGGGGCATCCCCGAGAGATATAATAAAACCGTGGTGCATGCCATCAGTCTGGCGGTGCTGCTCATCGGTATCCGGGGAGCCATGAAGTCCGATGCGCTGCTCATCATTATTTTGAGCCTGGCACTGGGAAGCCTGCTGGGTGAAATCCTTAAAATCGAAGAACGGCTTGTTGTCTTTGGTAAGCTGCTTGAGAAACGTTTTGCCGGGGATGATGAAGGCTTTTACAAGGGGTTTGTCACTGCCACTCTGCTTTTCTGCGTGGGGTCCATGGGCATTGTGGGTGCACTTGAAAGCGGCCTTGCCGGGAACCATCAAACCCTCTTTGCCAAGGCCAGTCTGGACGGTATTTTCTCCATAATACTGGGCTCTTCCATGGGCATCGGGGTGGTATTCTCATTTATCCCGGTGTTGGTATACCAGGGAAGCATTACCCTTGCTGCTGTTTTTATCAAGCCCTATCTTCAGCCCGATGTGGTGGCCCAGATGTCTGCGGTGGGCGGGGTTTTGATCATGGCCATCGGATTTAATTTTGTGACCGATGCCAAAATTCGCATCGGCAGTATGATCCCTTCTGTGTTTTTGCCCCTGGTGTGGTATGTTATTCTGGAAATTCTGGTCTGATCCCGTTTGTCCAGAAGTAAGCTCCATGAAATGTAAGGTCTCAATAGGTTCGGGCTTTCATGAATTTATTGTGAATAACCCGCATGTCCTGGCGGACATAACGAATAATATAAATGGTAATATGCCGCTCCCAACGGCCGCCCGATCCGGCCCGGGACCGTCGGCGGCCCTTTTGCCCTGCCGGTCTAAAGCGCAGGAACTGCGGGCAGGTTTGTCCTCAAACAGCCTGCGCTTCTTAACGCCCGGCAGGGCAAAAGGGCTGATCGCCTTTAGGTCCGATCGTGCCGGACCGGCCGCCCGTTGGGGGCTCTGCAGAGGTTGCCCCAAAGTTTTATTTTCTAATAAACACAAGGTGTTTAAAGGGTTAAAGGGAATACGCCCGTAAATATTGGGCTTATTCACGTAAATGTTGGTCAGTGCCCCATATTCGCTTAGTTGGGACTGCGTAGCATACTATTGCTATGTGAGCAGGCCCAACTAAGTGAAGATGGGGTGCTGACCGAATATTTACATACGCCCTTTGGGCCTTGTTATTGTGTTGTGCCTGAAATATTAAACAAAAGATATCCGTTTTCGTATCCCGGTCCACCAATGGTGATGCTGCTGCCATTTTTAAGCAGTATTTCCGTGCCGAATACCGCACGATTTTGTTTGAAAATGTTGATTTTAAATTTTATTCTACCATTTTTAAAGCCCGTGGGGGAAATTTCCAGACGTCTGGCACCGGGAAGACTTACCCTGCCCACGATGTTGTAGGCAAGGGTAAGAGATTTTCTGTTGAGGAGGCGGTAAGCGGTGTATTTGAAAACCGATTGCAGTTCATGACCCAGGTCGCGTAATCCGGGATCCATATATGTGGCATCTGTGGCGGCATGGATGATGCGAAGATGTGCCGTGACACGGTTACCGGCTACGGCAGTGCGGGGCAGTGAAATGCATATGCATATCAACGATATCAGGATTACTGAAAGGTCTTTCCAATTTTGTTTCATAATATATATCCGCCCGATATTTCAGGTTTCTTTGTACCAGATGATTGTGTGGCGCTGCTCCATGGTTTCCAGAATCATCACGGATGCCATATTGCCATCAATGGAGTTTACAATGGCACTGGGGGCTCGGATAACCTTTTCCTGATCCCTTAGAAACAGTGTGCTTAAAAGAAGTATTGCAGCAAAAGAGGCCATCTGCAAGTAAAATTTTTTCCCCTGGATAAAGGCCATGAAACGTTGAAATGTGGATGTCAGTGGCCTTTTTCTCTGGTTTTCAGATCTTATTCTTCTTAGCAGAGCATGTTCCATTACGTCGGTTTCTGTGGTGGGAATCTGTTCGTAAACCATGCGGATAACCCCATCTCCAAGGCGCTGATACCTGTGCATCCGCTCTCGGCATTCCGGGCAGGTTGCAAGATGCTTTTCAAGTTCTGCCATCTCTTGTTCGGAAAGATCGTTATCCATAAAACGGCTGATGTTGTCTGGAGGATATGCATTACATTTTTTCATAAATCTTCCTTTTCCAGTGCCCCGGCAAGGCTTTTTCTGGCATGGTACAGCCGGGAACTGACGGTGCCGGTTTTTATGTTTAACAATTTTGAGATGGCCTCATAGGACAATCCCTCAACTGTTTTTAAAATAAATACGGTTCTTGTTTTTTCCGGAAGATTTGCCACAAGGTCCATGAGTTTTTTTTCCTGTTCCCGGGTCAGATATTGTGATTCTGGGTTTTCAGGTTTAAGGTCATTCCATGGCCCGGGGGAGTCTTCTGCTTCCAGGGGACGATGGTGCCATTTAAACCGTCTTTTCCATCGTCTTTTCCAGTTAAGGCAATGGTTGATGGTGATTTTTCTCATCCAGGTCATTAGCCCGGCATCCCCCCGGAAAGCAGTGATATTTTTGTGAACGCTTAAGAAAACATCCTGCACGATTTCAAGGCTTTCTTCGTGGTTCAGGGTGATTCCCCAGGCAATGGCCATGAGTCGTGCTTGATATTGGTTTACCAGTATCCGGAAAGCCGATTCCCGACCCTGTTTAAGCCATGTGATCAACTCTTTTTCGTCCCGGGGCGCTATGTTTATCACCTTTTTTTGTCGTTATGGATTCAGTTTGCTGTATTTACCCGGTTTTTTAGTTGTATATCCCGGGAAAAAGGCTTCTGACAGTGGGGCTGAGTTTATCGGTCCATTCGGGACCATACTCGCTTTTTTTCCCAGTATCCTCTTTCCACCATGACCTGTGCGCGATGTCCTTTTATCCATCGGTTGTGTTTGTTTAGGTGCCCGGGAACCCATCGTGTTTCGTATCTGGGAGAAACCCATACTTTTTGCATCATCCAGCGACCCTGGGTTTTGTGGGGGGTAAAGGCCTTTCTTCTTTGAGCAGGGTATGGTCTGCCGTTGTGTTGTCGGCCCCGGGGTTCAATATCATGTCTTTGTAATCGTCGGTGATGCGCCGGGGGAGTTTTTTTCTCGTAGTAATTATGGGCGTAGTGCCTGTCCCTGTTGTGGTTTCCTGAATCATGTATCAACGCTGCCCCCAGAAGGGCAACTCCGGTGCCAATGATGACGGTTTCAAGTACATGGTTCTTCCCGGGATCTGCCTTTGCCTGGGAAAAGGAAAAACTAATTAACAGCGCTGCTGCCAGGAATATGCTTAATGTCTTTTTCATGGTGTCTCTCCTTGCATCTGATGATCGGATGTTGTGACCAGGCCCGATTTTGTGAGCAAAACCGATTTTTTCGGTTTTGGTTTCTAATAGGGTCATTGGACCCTTTCCCGGGTATTGTCACAATTAAGAAATCCCATCATCTGGTTACCGTAAATGGTTTTGAACAAAAATACTATTTTTTTGTTCTTCTGATATCATTGACACCGGAAAAAAGAATTTGTTCAAAAAAAATAAAAAAAATATTCAAAGACAGTATACTTGCCCATGGAAAATGATAAAAAGGGTTGTGCACAGCAACTGCCATCGGGGTAAGGAGCAGAGACGATATTGTGTGGGAGAATGAAATTATATGTCAGACATTATGATAATATCTAAACAAAAGGCACCGACCCGGGGGATCACCCTGGGCCGCCAGCTGACCATTGATTATTATGATTGCCGTCGGGAGGCCCTTAACGACTGTGCTGCCCTGGAAGCAGCCTTTGTGTCTGCCGCCAAAACAAGTGGAGCCACGGTTATCAGCGCTTCTTTTCATGCCTTTGAGCCCCAGGGAATAAGTGGAGTGGTGATCATTGCCGAGTCCCATTTCACGGTTCATGCCTGGCCCGAGCATGATTATGCAGCCGTGGATATCTTCAGCTGTGGGAAACACATTGATTTTAAAAAAGCCATGGATGCTTTGGCGGTATTTCTGGGTTCAGACCATGTGGTGGTTTCTTCGGACATAAACAGGGGGGTTTTCTGAGGGTGCATTCCCGTTGTCTGATATGGAGAACAGCCGTTGGGGATATTATGCCGTTTCGATGGATGACAATACCGGTGTTTTGTGATAACAACCCTCTGGCCATTGTGGCATGAACAAGATGAAAATCCGGACCCGGCAGGAAGTTGGTACAGGAAATATGGCTTATAAAATTGCAATAAACGGATATGGCAGAATCGGTAGATCAGTGCTTCGGGCGCTTTATGAGTCCCATCATTACAGAAACCTTGAGGTGGTGGCCATAAATGAGCTGGCCGAGGCAAAAACCATTGCCCACCTCACAAAATATGACACCACCCATGGTCGGTTTTCCGGGGATGTGGAACTGTGCGGTAATGATTTTTTTGTGAATAACAATTACATTCGATTAACCCATGAGCGGGATTTACAACAACTTCCCTGGAAGGTCCTGGGTGTGGATGTGGTCATGGAATGTACCGGGGCCTTCACGGAAAGAAACATAGCCGAGCAGCATTTGAAAAGCGGGGCCGGACGGGTGATTTTCTCCCAGCCTGCAGAGGAAGACGTGGATGCCACAATAGTTTACGGAGTCAATGAAGAGACGCTGAAAAAGGATCACACAGTGATCTCCAATGCCTCTTGTACCACCAACTGCAGCATTCCGATTTTAAAGGTTTTAAATGATGCGTTGGGGATTGAATCC
Source organism: Desulfocicer niacini (assembly GCF_054657595.1). Taxonomy (NCBI): domain Bacteria; kingdom Pseudomonadati; phylum Thermodesulfobacteriota; class Desulfobacteria; order Desulfobacterales; family Desulfobacteraceae; genus Desulfocicer; species Desulfocicer niacini. The sequence goes on along the minus strand of NZ_BAAHYK010000004.1, from coordinate 90,277 downwards.
GGAATAATCACCACCATCCATTCCACCATGAACGATCAGCCGGTGATTGACGCCTATCATCACCATGATCTGCGCCGTACCCGCTGTGCCGGGCAGTCCATTATTCCCGTGGACACGGAGCTTGCCAGGGGGATCGACCGTATTCTTCCCGAACTTTGCGGGCGTTTCCAGGCCGTGTCCATGCGGGTGCCCACCATTAACGTATCTGCCTTGGACATCACCATGGTTCTTGGGCGTGAAACCCGTGTGGAAGCAGTGAATCATATTTTAAAACAGGCAACCCATGGAAGGCTTTCCGGGATTTTGGGATATACCGAAGAACCCCTTGCTTCCTGCGATTTTAATCATGACGCCCGGTCCTGTGTGGTGGACGGCAATCAGACCCGGGTCAGTGGTAAAAATCTTGTGAAGGTGCTGGCCTGGTTTGACAATGAATGGGCCTTTGCCAACAGAATGCTTGATACCACGGCCGCCTGGATGACAAGAATTTGAACGTGTGACCAAACCCGAATTTTTTTATTTCGGTTCCACATGGGCCTGGGCTGCCGGAATACCAGAAGGTGCAGTGCGGCTTTTGAGTTTTCCCAGCATCAAGACGCTGCACATGATCATGCCCCCCCCGGCCCAGAAACGCCAGGGCGCCGGGTCATTTAAAAATATAATGCCTGCCAGGGCCGTGAAAATAACTTCACTGGACATGAAAACCCCGCCTTCCCAGCCTTTGCAGTAGAAAAACCCCTGGTTCATGAGAATCTGGGCAGTCACCGAGGTTATGATCATACCTGCAATGATGAAGAAATCCCTTGAATTCATGGGTATAATGGGATCATGGATGAAAAGGGGAAGAGAAATCAAGGCCCCCATGGTACAGAAATAAAGGTAAATCACCACAGGGCCATTGTGAAAGCGCAGGGATCGTATCAGGGTAACGGTCATGCCGGCAAGGGCTGCGGCCACCACCGCCATGGTCTGGCCGAAAAGTCCACCTGCCAGATGGAAATCAAAGAGCACCGCCACTCCGGCGATCACCGCAAAAATGAATATAACTTCCGCCATGCCAAGGGTTTCCCGGTAGAGGATAAAGGCAAAAAGGGCAGCAAATGCCGGATATGAATAAAAAATAACCGAAGCCGTGGACAATGGCAGCATCCGGATGGCTACTACCAGGCAACAGAAGGCGGTGGCGCCAATGAGTCCCCGGGTGACGAGAAGGGGGATGTTGTGGCCTTTAAAGGGATTTTTGCCTTTGCGTCTAAACATCAGCACCAGGAGTATCATCCCGCCGCAGCAACGATAAAATACAATGTGCCACACTGTGTACGCCGGGTCCAGAAGTTTGATCATGAAGTTGAGCAGGGTGAACAAAACCGCAGCGGCCAGCATGAGCAGCGGACCTGCCAGATTGCCCATGCGGGCACGGTAGCCGGTTATTATTTCATGAACCATTGCACCACCCCCTGGATGATGCTGAAAAGATCCGTGTCCCCCGGGCCGTCTACCTTGTCATAGATATGAAGTCCCCCGTTCCGGAGGGAATCTGTGCTTTTTTTCGTTGCCATCTGTTCTTTTTCCTTTCTGCGTATCTCTGCCTCCCGGACCTCCTGGTCCAGGAGTCTTCCTCCGGCCTTCATCCATTCAAACAGATGGCGAAGTTCACCGCCGTCAAGCCATACTCCGTGTTCGGCGCATCTGTCAACGATGACCCCGCTTCTGGCACCAAAATTGATCCGATTCATTATTTTTTCACACACAGGACATTTGACATACCTCACCGAGGTCTGGGACCTGGCCATGGTGTTATTGATATGATCAAGTTTTGTCCGGTTAATATGAAATACGTTTTTCACCGAGGCTTTGAGCAGCACCTCCAGCTCGCCGGGATCAAAGAATAACCCCATGCAGGTATCGCAGCGCTCAATAAAAAATTTGCCGTGGAGTTTAAGATCAATGGTTTTCATGGAGACCTGGCATCTGGGACAGATTCTTCCCGATTCCGGCTCATGGGTGGTGTATACGTGTACCCCTGCAAGATCGGTGTCATTTTTTGTGCCGCAATAGTCGCACACGAGGGTGTTGGGGGCTAGGGGGGCTGAACAGCTGATGCATTTTGCCATGGGTTATCCTTTACTTTCCGGCAGGGGAGGCGGTGTGGTGGCAAACAGTGAGGCAAGTTCATGGATATCCGTGGCCCGTTTCCATTTTGTAAGTCCCTGACGCCACATGAGCATGCTCGGTTTTATTTTGCCGATTTTAATATTATGAATGATGGTTTTCTGGCCCAGGGGGCCCATCTGTTTGCCTTTGACGGCAAGGTAATACATCCGCTCCGGCGGTGTTTCCGGCAGAGGTGGTGGGGTGGCGGTGTGATTTTCTTTTTTCTGTCCGGGCATAAGGGTGTTTCCCATCTGACTGGCCATGGCAAATCCCATGCCCATGCCCACCCCGGCCGATGCCTCTCCACCTGGATTTTCCGCTGCAGCGGCCATGGCATTGGCCGATTGAAATTTAAAATAGTCGTCCAGGTCTCCCACAATGCCCATGCTGCTTTTTTTGTCCAGGGCTTCTTCCACAGTCACCGGCAGGGAGATGTTTTCCACCAGGAGTTTTGTGATTTCCAGGCCGTATGTCACAAATTCCGGGGCAATGGTGCGGGTAAGGTGGTTTGACAGTTCATCATAGTTGGCTGTGAGATCCAGCACCGGGATTTTTTTTTCGCCCAGAAGGTCTGAAAAACGCGACACTATGAGATTTCTCAGCTGTTCCACAATTCCATCCAGGGAAAACTGCCCCTGGGTTCCGGTGATTTCATGGATAAACCGACCGGGTTCCACTATTTTAACCACGTAGGTGCCAAAGGCCCTTAAACGCACAGGCCCGAATTCCGGGTCTCTGACAATGACGGGATTTTTGGTACCCCACTTGAGATTTGTGAAATTCTGGAGGCTGACAAAGTAAACTTCCGCCTTGAATGGACTGTTAAATCCATATTTCCATCCCATGAGGGTGGAGAGTATGGGCAGATTCTGGGTGTTGAGCTGATACTGCCCTGATGAAAACACATCCGCCACTTTGCCCTGATTTACAAAGACAGCGGCCTGGGACTGTCTCACCACCAGCTGGGCATTGTATTTGATTTCATTTTCATACCGTGGAAACCGGTACACCAATGTATTCGGGGTGTCGTCGGTCCATTGGATAATGTCAATGAATTCGCCCTTTACTTTTTCCCATAATGTCATGGTGCACCTCCCGGGGTTGTTTTTGTATATGAAAATGCCGACAGCAGAGCCCCCAACGGTCACCCGGTGTCGCCCATTCGGAGCCAAAGGTGATCAGCCCATTTGTCTTGCCGACTGTAACGAAGCGCAGGCTGTTTGAGGACAAACCTGCCCGCAGTTCCTGCGCTTTAGACCGGTGGGATAAATGGGCTGCCGACGGTTCGGGGTCGGAACGGGTAACCGTTGGGGGTGGCATCATGCCATTTTCATTCGTCGTTGTGTCCATCAGGACATGGCAGTTAAATTAATCATAATGCATCTGGGGGGCGGAACTCAATTATTTTTTTCTTGACACTTGTATCTATGTGGAGATACAAGGTGGGGTATGAAATCCATCACACACATAAAATGCCATGAAAACAATATGTCTGTACTTTCACAGGGCGTGGTATATCTATGGGTGTGTTTCTGGTGGCCCAGCTGGTTTATCCCAGGTAGCCCCGGATTTGTTTCATCCTGATGGTTTAAAAAAAGGAAATTAAACAAAGGCTGCGGGTAACCACCTGCAGCCTTTTTGACTTGGGGCTGCAGATGAATTGATCTGCAGCCTTTTTTGTTGCTGGAAAAAAACTTTGATGATAAAAATATTGAACGGAGGAAAAAACCATGTTGATCGTAATGAAAAAAGGTGCAACAGACAGTGAAGTCAATGGTGTAGTTGCTGCAGCAGAAAAACGCGACTACACGGCCCGCCCCATTCCAGGAGGAGACCGCGTATCCATTGGTATTTTACACAATAAGGGGTCCGTGGATGCTGCTCATTTTCTGGGCCTTGACGGTGTTAAGGAGGTCATTCCCGTGACGAAACCATATAAGCTGGTGAGTCGGGAGTTAAAGCAGGACAATACAGTGATCAAGGTGGGTAATGCCGTGTTCGGGGATGGTTCCATGCCCGTCATTGCCGGGCCCTGCGCCATTGAAAGCGAGATGCAGTCGTTGACCATTGCTGCTGCCGTTAAAAAAGCCGGTGCCGTCATGTTCCGGGGAGGGGCCTTTAAACCCAGAACCTCTCCTTACTCCTTCCAGGGCCTTGGAGAAGCGGGGCTTAAAATTCTTGCCAGGGTGAGGGAAGAGACCGGCCTGCCCGTGGTCACCGAAGTCATGGATGTGGATAATTTTGATGCGGTGGAAGCCTATGCCGATGTGGTGCAGATAGGTACCCGGAACATGCAGAATTTCAGTCTGCTCAAACGAGCCGGGAAATCCCATCGGCCGGTGATCTTAAAAAGGGGAATGTCCGCCATGCTCCAGGAATGGTTGATGGCGGCGGAATACATTATGGAAGAGGGCAATGAACAGGTGATTCTGTGTGAACGGGGGGTGAGAACCTTTGTGCGTCACAGCAGAAACACCCTGGATTTGTCCGTGGTGACGGCGGTGCAGAAGGAGAGCCATCTGCCCATCATCGTGGACCCCAGCCATGCGGCGGGTGTCCGGGATCAGGTGGGACCCCTGGCCTGTGCGGCGGCGGCCATGGGGGCCCATGGACTCATGATTGAGGTACACCATAACCCCCAGGAAGCCCTGAGCGATGGGGCCCAGTCGTTGTACCCGGATCAATTTGAAAAACTCATGGCCCGGATCAATGCCATACACGCCATTACGGGGGATTTTTTTTGAAAACCATAGACGTTCAAGGGGCTGGGGGGCTTTCTCATATACATGTGGGTGAGGAACTGAAAAATGTTGGTCGGTACCTGCCACCGGGAAAGGTGATTATCATCACCGATCACAATGTAAAGACTGCCTGGGGGCAGGTATTTCCCCAAGTCCCTGTGATTACCATAAACACCGGTGAAGGTCATAAAACCCTTGCCACCGTGGAGGGGATTTACCGGGAGCTTATTGATCTTGGGGCGGACCGTTCCACCTTTATTCTGGGCATTGGTGGTGGCATTGTGTGTGATGTCACGGGTTTTGCAGCATCCACCTACATGCGCGGACTTAAGTTCGGCTTTGTTTCCACCACCCTTCTTTCCCAGGTGGATGCCAGTGTTGGGGGGAAAAACGGTGTAAACTTGGATGCCTATAAAAACATGATCGGGGTGTTCTGTCAGCCCGAATTTGTGCTGTGTGATATTTCTCTTTTAAAAACGCTGTCCCCTGATGAAATTTCCAACGGGTTCGGAGAGATTGTCAAACATGCGCTTATTGCCGATGTCGGAATGCTTTCTTACATTGAGGATAATTGCGAAAAGGCCCTGGCTCTGGATGAAACCGTGATTCATCGATTGGTGCTTGATTCCGTTAAACTCAAGGCCGGTGTGGTCCAGCGGGATGAAAGGGAGGCAGGAGAACGAAAAAAGCTTAATTTTGGACATACCCTTGCCCATGCCCTGGAAAAACTCACCGGAATGGGGCATGGCCGGGCGGTGAGTGTAGGCATGGTGGCCGCCGCTCAATTTTCCAGAAAAAAAGGCTTGTTGACACAGGAGGAGTGTCTGCGGATTTCCCGGGTGTTGACCCGTCTGCAGCTGCCGGTATCCTTTAATGCCGATGCAGAAGCGCTTTTAGACGCCATGACCCGGGATAAGAAAAAAGAAAATGATGCCATCAGCTTTGTTTTTTTACAGGGGATCGGCAATGCTGTTGTGGAAAAAATCAGCATGGAGGCCCTGGGGGAATTGTTTTAATAACGCAAGCCTGATCCCATCCCCATTTGGACCATATTGTTGCCAATTTTACACTTTTTAGAAAGGATATCTATTTTCCCGGGCTCGTTTATCAAAAAGTCTTAACTACTTTTGAGACTATGATAATAAGACCTTCGCCAATTATATTTTTGATCAGTTTGTCATCTATACGATGTACTTTCAAAATCATGATTATGCAATCATATTGATTCTTCTACTCCTGATCAAAGCACATTTTAAAAATTGGCGACGGTATTGGTGAAAGATGCTGTTCTTCTATTTGTCTGGGAGTATGACTCTTGTTTTATGGATTACTATCACAGGGAATATGAAGCCTATTTTAAGGCTACCGTTCATGTGGATCCGTCTCCTTTTCTTGGGCCTGTGGTGGAATATCTTGCCCCGGGGGCCGAGGTGTGGGACGTGGGGTGCGGGGCCGGCAGGGATCTTTTGTGGCTTAAACAGCGGGGATTTAATGCCGTGGGCCTAGAGCGTTCCCGGGGGCTTGTCCGCATGGCCGGGCAACACTCTGGCTGCCGTATTATTAAGGGGGATTTTACCACCTTTGACTTTTCCCGGGTGGCAGTGGACGGCATTCTTCTGACCGGGGCCCTTGTGCATGTGCGCCGGGAAGATCTTGCTCCCCTTTTGACTCACATCACCGCCGGTGTTAAACCCGGGGGCATTTTATTCCTTTCCCTTAAGCAGGGAAACGGTATAAGTGAGGACACAACAGGTCGCAGCTTTTATCTGTGGCAGGAAGCCGAGTTGAAATACATTTTTCATCCAATGCCCTTTGACATCGTGCATTCCTTTAAAAACACATCCCTTCTTAAAACAGATGAGTGCTGGCTGGCTTATGTGCTGAAAAAAATATCCGGATCAGTCTGAAGGCATCTGTCCATGAATTGCCCCCTGGTGATCATCGCAATTCAGAGGTTGGTCACAACATGGGCCAGTTTGAGCTGGGGGCAGAATTGCCACGTAGTGGGAGAACGTCATTGCCATTAAGCCCCGTTTCTGATACCACATGCATTGTAGTCAAAACTTTTGGAATTGGCGGATTTGCCCGGGGTTCGGGTGGTACCATGGCGATTTTTTCAGGCTTTATCCTTTGCTCCTTAGTTTTAAGCTCTGCCATTTTGGGCAGGGCCTGGGGGCATGAGAAGCGGAACGGAGTTCGTTGATAAAAATTTGAAGAAAACATGCCTGAACCCATGCATTGGCGCTCACGTCGGAACGTCGGGTTACATTAACTTACAGGAGGAGTCTCGTGATCGGTTTAAGAAAAATGGTTGTACTGTGTGCCTTTGCTATGGTGCTGTGCCCTGCCTGGCACACCTTTGCCGCAGATGAAACAAAGACAGCAGTAACAACGGAAGATGAAAAAATAAGCTATTCCCTGGGGTACAATATCGGCCAGAATCTCAAACGGGATTTTGATGTTAATATGGCCTCTTTTTTCCAGGGGTTCACCGAGAGCCAGAAAGGGGGAGAAACCATTCTGACCGAAGCGGAAATGAAAGATGCCATGATGGTTTTTCAGAATAGAATGCGGGAAAAACAGATGGCTCAGATGAAGATTGCGGCCGAGGATAACAAATCCAAGGGTGAAGCCTTTCTCAAAGCGAACAAGGAAAAAGAAGATATTGTGACCCTGGAAAGCGGGCTTCAGTACCGGGTGATTACCTCGGGAGACGGGGCCGTTCCCCAGGCTTCTGACACTGTGGAATGCCATTACAGGGGGACCACCATTGATGGCAAAGAATTTGATTCTTCCTATAAAAGAGGCAAGCCTGCTTCCTTCCAGGTGGGTGGGGTTATTAAAGGCTGGACCGAAGCATTGCAGCTGATGAAGGTGGGTTCCAAATGGGAACTTTTTATTCCCTCTGACCTGGCATATGGAGACAGGGGCGCCGGAAATGCCATTGCCCCTGGTTCTACACTGCTCTTTGAAGTTGAATTACTGGGCATCAAATAACGACGGATATGTGAAGATCTGATGTGTGCGGATTCATTCATTGACGATTCCGTAAGCAGAGAGCCCCCAACGGGCGGCCGTTGGGGGCAGCATAATACCATTTGCAATATCTTTTTGTGTCGCCAAACGTCCATCTTTATATTCACTGAGGAATGAGGAGAAAAGGCATGCTTGTTTTAGGTTTGAATGCCAGCCCCAGATCCGGGGGTAATAATGAATATCTTTTATCCCTTTTTATGGATCAGGCCCAGAAAAGAGGATTTGAAACCCACACGGTGCGACCGGCCTTTGATGTTTACGAACCCTGCATTGGGTGCGGATATTGTGAAAAAAAAGGGGTTTGTTCCATTAAGGATACCCTTGCCCGGGATCTTTTCCCCCTGATGCGGCGTGCCGATGTGATTGTGCTGGCATCGCCGGTTTATTTTTATGGGGTTCCGGCCCGCATGAAAGCTGTCATAGATCGAATCCAGACCCTCTGGTCCAGAAAATATCGTCTGGGCCTGAAAGATCCGGGGGGGGATCATCGGAGGGGGATTCTGTTGTCTGTGGGTGCCACCCATGGCAAGAATTTATTTGATGGCATTCGCCTCACCACCCGTTATTTCTTTGATGCAATGGATTGCACATACGAAGGAGAATGCTGTTATCCCGGGGTTGACCATCGGGGTGAGATTGCCGGTTTTCCCGGTGTGGCAGATGATATAAGGCATATGGCTGACAAGGTTTTGGCTCCGTTTGAAAATCGGAAGCAAATTGCTTTTGCCTGTCGTGAAAACGCGGGGCGAAGCCAGATGGCCGCCGGTTTTGCAAGGCAGTTGGCAGGCGATAAATATGATGTCATCAGTGCCGGCAGTACTCCGGCGGAGCAGATTAATCCCATGGCTGTGGCCGCCATGGCGGAAAAAGGCATTGATATTGCCTTTAGTGTGCCCTGTTCCCTGAAGGATGCACTGGCCCGGGCTGGTAATGTTGATTTGATTGTCACCATGGGTTGCGGCGAAGCCTGTCCCTTTATTCCCGGGTGCAAGGTGGTGGACTGGGACCTGCAGGATCCTGCGGGAAAATCCCTTGAAGAAGTTGTTGCCATTAGGGACGATATTTTTCAACGTGTGCGTACCCTTTTAGGGGAAATGTCCCCGTGAGATGAATCCGTCTGTGTTTCTTAATCCCACCCGGGTTTGGTTACAATATGGGCCACCCGTCACATCTGGCGGCCCAATGGGGTTGGGCTTGTCTTATTGATGATTGAAATTTCTAAACAGAACATGCAGTATGGAGACTAATAACTTACGACTCATGAGTAGTAAAAATGTCAAACACGAAAACCTGCCCCTCTTCATGAACCAGATCCAGGTGAAACTACCAACGGCAAAAAGGGCGCAATACCAAGTTTGAATTATAATATCTGGGATCATGTGTGACGTCTTTGCCCAGCCAGGGCGGCTCAGGAAAGACCTGATCCGGTGCTTTCAATTCTATTTCCGCCACCACCAGCCCGGCATTGTCACCGGAAAATACATCAATTTCCCAGATAAATCCCATGTAATCCACGCAATAACGTCTCTTGTTAATGGTGGCTCCCTGGCATAATGCAAGCATTTCAATGGCCTCCGCTAATGGAATTTCGTATTCAAATTCTTTCCGGCAGGCATTTTCTGTCTTTCCTTTTATGGTCAGAAACCCCCTGTTGTCTGCAGTGCGGACCCTTACAACCGCATTTTCACTGTTGTGTAGATATCCTTGTTGCAAAAGGGATGAATGTACACCCTGTTTTTCCCAGGGCATTTTCCCGGAAATTTCCTTGATCAGGTACTTTCGTTCTATTTCCATTCCCATGTTTTGAGTCTCCTTATGAAAAAGTCGGGGAGCCCCATACCATCGTCCACCCCCAAGAACTGATGGACATATGGCATGAGTAACCCTGGCAGTTACAGATCACTCAATTTTCGGTCTTATGTGTTGATGAACGGGCACGGGCTTATTTAAAAGGCTGAAAAGTTCAATAATGCAGGCCTGACCCCTCATGAATACATCAAGACCGAAAGTTGAGCAGAAAAGATGTTTTTATTTATTGGATTGATATATTAATCTTTTTTAAAAAAATATCAGGTGAGGCCTTGCTTTTTCCCATAAAGTTTGTTTAACTTCTAACTACTTTTTCTCGGCCTTATTTTAAGGCCTTAAATGCGATGTGCAAGTTATTTTCACCGATGCGCTTATCCCAAGCCTGACCTCCTGTGGGTCCGCCAGATGCGACGGTTGACCCATGTTGTCATTAAGCCCTTTATTTGGCATTTGTCCCTCTGTACCTGTTTGATTCCATGCCAGATGGAGGACCTGATGGGTGCCTGATTTTCGCCCATCATAACTGATAACCTTTAAACAGAGAATCCTATGGCCAAATTTATTGTAAGGCGTTTTTTTCTTCTATTGTTGACCATGTTCGTTGTTTCCGTTGCGGTTTTTGTCATCGTGGAATCCTCACCGGGTAATATCGCCAAAAACATATTGGGAGCCTTTATAACACCGGAACAGGAGGCGTCTTTTCTGGCCCAGATGGGGTTCGATAAACCCATGACCACCCGTTATCTGTATTGGCTCACCGGCAGTGACTGGCATGCTGCAAGAAAGGTAAAGATGCCGCTTGCCCGTATCACCACGGAAACCGGTTTTGAAGAGTGGTGGGCCAAAGAAGCCGACGGTACACTGGTGCGCTGGACCCTTGACGGCGATGATCTTATGGCTGATGTCCGGGCAAAAGACGGCACCATCACGCGCAAAAAAGATAATCAGCGCTGGAAAACGGATAAGGACGGCAATCGTTTTTTCTGGGGCCTGGATCGGGCCAATCACGCGGTTTTATGGGAAAAAGGGGGCGGCAAAGAGGTGTGGACCTTTACTGCGGGCTCGGGATGGCAGAAAACCACCGGCGGGCCCTCAAAGTATATTCCTCTTAAAAAAGGATTTGTCCGGGGAGATCCCGGGGTTTCCATTCGGACCGGACGACCGGTGAATAAAAGTCTTTTTGTTCGGCTTCGAAATTCTCTTGTACTGGCGGGCATTGCCTTTGTCATCGTCATGCCCCTGGCATTATTTCTGGGAATTATAGCAGGGCTTCAGGTGGGCTCTCTTAAAGATCGTTTTCTTTCTATTTTCGGCATGTTTTTTTCCGTCATACCGGAGTTTGCCACCGGTATTTTTTTGATTCTGATTCTCTCCCACTGGCTGGATCTGGTGCCCGGCGCCACGGTGTTTGGTGAAAAAGCACCCTGGCAACGGCCGGACATGCTGGTGCTGCCGGTGCTGACCCTTACCCTGATTGAACTTGGCTATGTCCTTCGTATCACCCGTGCCAGTATGGCGGATGTGATGCAGTCGGCTTATATCCGGACCGCCTTTCTTAAAGGACTTCCCTATTTTACGGTGGTGTGGAAACATGCCGTTCGAAATGCTCTCATCGCCCCCATCACCGTTATCATGCTCCATGTGAACTGGCTCATGGGTGGCATTGTCATTGTGGAGGTGGTGTTCGGCTATCCCGGCCTGGGGCAGTACCTTCTGGATTCAGCCCTCTACAAGGATGTCAATGCCATTGAGGCTGGCACCATGATCATGGTGCTTATCGCCGTGGGTACACAGCTGGTAGCGGATGTTCTGTATACGTTTTTAAATCCCAGGATACGGTTTTCATAAAACTGCCAAGGGTAGACCGAATTTTGGACACGGCCTGCGCACAACGAATATTGGGTCGTAGACGCGGAGCCAAATGCTACCATGCCGCCGCCCCCCGACGGGCAATGGGCCCGTCCCGGAACCGTAGACGGCCCAATTGGCCGGTTCCTATTGCCCGTCGGGGGGCGGCTTTGCTGAGGTAAACTTGAAGGCTACCTTTTCATATAACATACATGGCAGTAACCACCTGCCACAACGAAGATTGAAACTCTAATGGTTCCAAATATCTGGTCGGAGTTTCATATAAACCCACATGTCCTGTCGGACACAACGAAGCATGAAAAAGCAGTCGCTGTTAGTACCCAGTACCTACTTTTTCATATAAAGAAACAGGAAAATTATGAGTGAAGAGCAACTGAAAAAAAATAAATTTCTGGAAATGTTCTCTGTGCTGTTTTCCTCTAAAACCGCACTTATTGGGCTGATCATGGTTGTTTTCTGGTTTTCCGTGGCGTTGTTTGCTCCCCTTGTGACCTCCTATGGTCCCATGGAGCAGGACTGGAAAGCACCCAACCAGGGACCTTCCACCACCCATATTCTGGGCACCGATGAACTGGGCAGGGACATCTGGTCCCGCATCGTCTATGGTGCCCGGATTGTGCTTGTGATTCTGCCGGTGAACGATAAGCTGTGGCTTCCCGGCGGCACGGCTATTCTGGGTGTATTTGCATCATTGCTTCTGGGGTCTTACCTGGGTCTTCTCAGTGGATATAAGGGGGGGTGGGCCGACGAGATTATCATGAGATGCCTGGATGCCATGATGTCGGTGCCGGTGATTCTGCTTTATCTTATCATTGTGGCAGCCATTGGGGCCTCGGCGGTGAATGTGGTGTTTGCCGTGGCCATTGTGGGGACTCCGGGGGTGGCAAGGCTTGTAAGGGGGTTGACCCTGGATATAAAAAATAAAGATTATGTCCGGGCCGCTGAGACAAGGGGTGAAAGCGCCCTTCGCATCATGTTTGTGGAAATTCTTCCCAATGCCAAAGGGCCTATTATCATTGATGCCATGCTCCGGGTGGGATATGCCATTTTTGCCATGGGAACCCTGGGGTTTCTTGGGCTTGGCATGCCGCCACCATCTCCAGACTGGGGCAGCATGGTGGCCAAGGGACGGGAGTTTATCCTTTCCGGTAGCCCCTGGGCATCCATGTGGCCCTCCATAGCCATTGCTTCCCTGGTGGTGGGTTTAAATCTGCTGGCTGATGGACTCAGAGAAGAGATGTCACGATATCAGTAACTCAACTTTTGGACTTGTGCCTGTGAGCCCCCCCGAGTCAATCTATACCGAAAGTTGAGTCAGTATGGGGAAATTGGAGAGGGTGACCCCGTTGTACCAATAATTGTGACAAGTGGCCCATGTTATGACTAAGCTTGGAAAATACCTTTGTGTGCTTTTATGCTTTTCCACATGAGGTCAAGCATGAAGGAATATCTGAAACTCCGGAAAAATCGAATTATTCTACCCGGGGTAAAAATTTTTATTAAGGCAGTCTTTGGCTGTCATGGTGGTTCGTTCATATGGAAAAATCCAGATCCGATGCATCCTGTCCAGTTCTTGAAGTGAAAGATCTTGCCATCTCCTACGAGACAAGAAAGGGAGACATTCCTGCCGTACGTGGGGTTAATTTTACCATTCGTCCTGGTGAAACCATCGGGGTTGTGGGGGAATCGGGGTGTGGCAAAAGCACCATTGCATTCGGTATCCTGGATTTTCTCGGGTCCAATGGCAAGGTGGTGGGGGGCAGCATCAAGTTCATGGGAAAAGAGCTTGTGGGCACGGACAAAAAAGAATTGCAAAAGATTCGCGGCAATCAGATTTCCATTGTATACCAGGACCCCATGCAGGCTTTGAATCCCTCGTTAACCATTGGTGCCCAGCTGTGTGAAGTGTTGACCACCCACCATGAGATCTCCTATGCTGATGCCGAAAAAAAGAGCATTAAGATGCTGGACCGGGTGTACATGCCCGATGCCGCCAATGTGATGAAACGATTTCCCCACATGATTTCCGGTGGGCAGCAGCAGCGGGTGGTCATTGCCATGGCCATGCTCAATAATCCCGCCTTGCTGATCATGGATGAGCCCACCACGGCCCTTGATGTCACGGTGGAGGCGGCGGTGCTGGATCTTATTGAAGATCTTAAAAAAGATTACAACACCGGTATTATTTTTATTACCCATAACCTGGGAGTGGTGGCCCGGGTGAGCAACCGCATCTGCGTCATGTATGCCGGAGAGATGGTGGAGACAGGTTTAACCACGGATATCTTTGCACGTCCGGCCCATCCCTATACCCGGGGGCTTCTGTGCTGTATTCCAAGGCTTACCGATGATCTTTCCTTTTCAAGTCTCTGGTCCATCCGGGGCCGGGTACCCCATCCTTCAGAGAGAAAACACGATTCTTGTATCTTTGCCCCCCGGTGCGATTGGCTGAAAAGATCCCAGGAGGGGGAAGGTATCGTTGATTTAAAGGATAAATGCTCGGTGCAGCATCCGGATCTGGTGGATCTGGGACAGGATCATAAATCCCGCTGTTTTCTTGGAGAGAAACCTCTTTCTATTCCCTGGAATGACTATGTGAGGGGAAAACGTAAAAAGCTTACTCGATCCGACGAAACTTTTGATGCCATGTCCGATGGGTCCGATGAGATCATTGCATCGGTGGAGAATCTGAAGGTCTATTACGACCATCGCACCGGCTCACTCAAGGAAACCCTGGGATTTGGCAAAAAAAGATATGTCAAGGCCGTGGACGGTATTTCCATGGAGATTCGAAAGGGCTCCACCTTTGGTATTGTGGGGGAATCCGGCTGCGGCAAAAGCACCCTGGTCAAGGGCCTTCTGGGCCTTGAAAAAATCACCGGTGGCAAAGCAACACTTATGGGTATTGATATTTCTGATTCTGTCTCACAGCGTACCGGCGAAGTCATCAAAGAGCTGCAGATGGTATTTCAGAATCCAGATTCCACGTTGAACCCTTCTTTTTCCGTGGGGCGACAGATTGCCAGACCCATGCGAAAATTCAACACCGTTCCCCGGGGACAGGTAAAGGCCGAAGCCAAGCGTCTGCTCAAAGCCGTGAAGCTTGATGAATATTATTATGACCGGCTGCCCCGCCAGTTGAGCGGGGGGGAAAAGCAGCGGGTGGGCATTGCCAGAGCCCTGGCCATTCAGCCCAATCTGGTCATCTGTGACGAGCCGGTATCTGCCCTTGATGTGTCGGTGCAGGCGGCGGTGCTGAATCTCTTGAACGAGATTAAAGAAGAACTTGACACCACCATGATATTCATTGCCCATGATCTGAGCGTGGTGCGGTTTATTTCCGATTATATTGCGGTCATGTATCTGGGAGAGATTGTGGAGTATGGCCCGGTGGAGTCCATTTACCCCCCGCCCTATCATCCCTACACCGAGGCGCTTCTGGCATCGGTGCCCGTGCCGGATCCCCTGGCTGCGAAGAAATTCAATCGACTGGAAGGGGATGTGCCAAGTGCACTGGATCAGCCCACGGGGTGTCATTTTCACACAAGGTGTCCCAGAAGAAGCCATCTTCCCGATGGGGGCAGTATCTGTGAACGGGAAGAGCCAAAGATGCAGAAACTGGATAATGGGCATTATATTATGTGCCATATTCCGGCGGAGGAACTTACGGTTCTGGCTCTGCGCAATGGTGCCTGAAAAATTTCATTTCGATGGAAGTAATCAAGAATATTAAGATCGCTATTTTTTTTAAAAGTTTCTCTTGTATTCCAAAATAACGCTTTCTATTTCAGCGACCTTCCTGTGAAGGCTGGTGGCAGAGATTCGGATATGCTTTTTTCAAGGCGAAGCAGCTTGAAAAATTCGGAAATCTTTTCCATACCCACACCACTACGAATCCCAAAGACATAAAGAGTTGTGAGCAAGCCCAGAGTTGCACATACCAGAATTGTGAATCAGATCTGACCGGTTTCTGTTTCCCATGAGAGAGATTCCGGATATCGATTCCGATTCCCGATTGCCTGTTGATGTCTATGAACCCTACTTTGGGATACCTCAGTTGCAGCAGCAGCCTCTCTGATAATTGCAGATTTGTTTTATTGAAAAAATGTAAATAATTGTGTACATCTTGTTCGAATGCTCATATGCTCACTTTTCATTTCTGTTTAAATGTCAGTACCGATGAAGAAATATGCTACAGCTTCTGTTTTAAATTTCCATTGCCTGAATTCATCGGTTATGTGGGGTGGAGCGCAAAATAGGTAAAAACTCAACTTTCGGACTTCATTTCAAAGTCGGCGTTTTTATACAATTCATGCCGACGGGGTCAGGCTTGTGTTATTGATGTTATCGACCAAGGCCTTTTCAAACGAAAAACGCCCCGATAATGTCAATAACGCAAGCCTGACCCCACCACGAAAGGCGAACACCGAAAGTTGAGGTAAAAATTAAAAGGAACTGTGTGTGGGCATTATTCATCAGCCCCATGGAGAACGGGGCATCATAACCGGCAGGTGGTTTGAACGGCTGAGAAGGCTGTTATTATCCCTTGAAATTCGATATAAATTTTTAATCAGCTTTTCCACAATTTTCTTTTTATTCATGCTTTTATGCAGCTTTGTGGTGTATGTATTTCTCAGACAAAATATTAAAGAGAACATTGAAAGTGAACTCAACAACACCACCCAGATGATCCACAGCATGGTCAAAACTTCTGCAACGGTTTCCATAAAAAATTATTTGCGGGCCATGGCCGAAAAAAACAAAGAAATCGTCGCCAGCATATACCAGCAAACCATTGACAGCGACTTAACGGTATCCCAGGCAAAGCAAAAGGCTACAGACGTACTGCTCAGCCAAACCATTGGCAGTTCCGGATATATTTATTGTGTTGACAGCAGGGGGACCGTGCTCATCCATCCCCAACCCGCTCTTCTTGGCTCCAATGTGGCCCACCACGCCTTTGTCACACAACAGATGGCATCCCCCCAGGGGTATCTTGAATATGACTGGAAAAATCCCGGAGAAGAGCGTTCCCGGCCCAAAGCCCTTTACATGGTTTACTTTGAACCATGGGACTGGATTATTTCCGTTAGCACCTACCGCACCGAATTTAACAAGCTGATCAATGTGGCTGATTTTCGCAAGAGTATTCTTTCCCTTAAATTCGGTGCAACCGGCTACTCATTTGTCATAGATAACCTTGGTAATGCCATTATCCATCCCAAACTCCAGGACATCAATATTCTTAATACCAAAGAACTTACCAACCAGTGTTTTGAATATATGATGAAAAATAAAAAAGGCAAATTAATCTATTATTGGAAAAATCTTGATGAATCCGTTGCCAGGAAAAAGCTTGTTATATTTAATTATATCCCCGAATATAAATGGATTGTTGCCTCCTCCTGCTACCTTGAGGAATTTTATAAACTCCTTGACACATTGCGAAATTGTATCTTTGGGATTTTCATTGCCTTTCTCATACTCATGCTCCCCATCATTCTTAAAATATGCGCATCCATTACAACCCCCATGTATGAACTCATGGAACGGTTTGAAAATATCAGCGGGGGTGATTTTACGGTGCGCATGGTCAACGAATCCACCGATGAAATTGGACAACTGGCCGTTTATTTCAACCGGTTTATGGAACAGCTGGAAACCTACCACAACAGCCTCCAGAACCAGATCCAGGAACGACGCTTGGCCCAGGAGGCCCAGAAGGAAAGCCAGGAACGATACTTCCTGCTCATGGAAGCGGCCCCGGACCCCATTATCACCTATGATGTAAAAGGAAATGTCCTTTATATTAACCCTGCCTTTAGCAAGGTGTTTGGATGGTCCCTGGAAGAGTGCATTGGAGTGAAAATGGACCATTTTGTTCCAGAAGGCAGTTGGAGTGAAACGGAGATGATGATCAATGAAATTATTTCAGGCCGTGCCATCAATAACATTGAAACCCGGCGTTATTCAAAAAATGCCCAGACGGTTCACGTCAGCATTAGCGGGGCACCCACCCGGGATCGCAACGGTGATCTCTCCGGCAGCATTATCATACACAGAGACATCACCAAGTCCAAACAACTGGAAAAACAACTACTGCATGCTGGCGACCGGGAACGCCAGAAAATAGGACAGGATCTCCACGATGATCTTTGTCCCCATCTCATCGGTGTGACAGGTCTGGCCACGGTGGTCAGAAACGACTTGGCCATACAAAAACATGGGAGTGCTCCCCTTGCCGAAAAAATAGTAATGCTCATTGAAGATGCCGTCACCAAGACCCAGAGTATGGCAAGGGGACTTTGTCCGGTACATCTGGTGGCCCATGGTCTTCAAAACGCATTGGAACAGATCGTGAATACCTTCAAATACACACCAGGAATAAAGATTAGCTTTGAAACCAGTGGAACCGTTGTATGCGAAGACAACAATGTGGCAACCCATCTTTACCACATTGCAAGGGAGGCGGTTAACAATGCGGTGAAACACTCGGGGGGTGATAGCATCACACTTTCCCTTTTCAAAAAAAACGGGTTTGTGCATCTACGTATTGAAGACAACGGGAAATGGATAAAAACCACAGGCCTAACACGGGGAATAGGATTACAAATCATGGCATACAGGGCAAAAATAATTGATGGGGGATTTGATATTAAAAC
The DNA here is from genome assembly GCF_054657595.1 of Desulfocicer niacini. NCBI lineage: Bacteria > Pseudomonadati > Thermodesulfobacteriota > Desulfobacteria > Desulfobacterales > Desulfobacteraceae > Desulfocicer > Desulfocicer niacini. The sequence continues at coordinate 72,006 of NZ_BAAHYK010000004.1, read as the reverse complement.
GACCTCAAAGGGTTCAAAAATCAAAGTCTGCATAAAATATCCATTAACAATGGCTAAAGAAGAGGACCTGGTGTCATGAATTCCCAGCTGAAAAAAAACTTCACCATAATGATTGTGGATGACCATCCTATCTTTTGTCTTGGCATGGCGGAACTGATAAATAAGGAATCGGACCTGGTGGTCTGTGGCAGTGAAGATACCGCATCGGGTGCATGGACGGCAATCAATCAAAAACAACCGGATCTGGTTATTCTTGATATTTCATTAAAGGAGAGCAACGGCATTGATCTATTGGAAAGCATTGCCAGGGAATATCCTGATCTGCCGGTCTTGATGCTCTCCATGTATGATGAATCTTTATATGCAGAAAGAGCTTTGATTGCCGGTGCCCGGGGATATATCATGAAACAAAAAGCCATTGAACAGGTTGTCAGTGCCATCCGCCAGGTTCTGTCCGGGGATATCTATGCAAGCCCCCAGATTAAAAACAAGGTATTTAACCGGTTGGTATCTGCCAGAAAGCCCGGTAATAAATTTTCTCTGGACATATTAACCAACAGAGAGCTTGAGGTTTTTCGACTCATTGGGGATGGCCTGGAGTCCAAAGAGATCGCCCAACGTCTCAATTTAAGCATTAAAACCATTGGCAGCCATCGTGAAAACATTAAGGAAAAACTTAAGCTGAAACACTATACCGAACTTGTGAAATTTGCCGTCCACTGGTCCAATAAGATCAAAAAATAAAAATAGGGGATGTCATTGGGCATCTCCAACACCCCAGAAACCAAGTACCCAGCACCCATCACCCCAAAGTAGGTTAAGAACCTATGGCACCTCAGGTTTCCAGCAATTAAAATATCGGATAACAACCGATTGAAATTATTGCGTCTTGTTGTTAGATGAAGAGAACTTCAAAAAAATATTGGCTCATCACGGACTTGTGTGAGTATTTACAATACGCAAACACTGATAATTGTACCTCTCAACCTATCCCAATCACACGAATCCACGAAGAGCCAAAATATTTAACGGCCGAGTCATTAACTGTCGGTTAATGACTCCGTTTGCCCTGCCAATGACAATGGAAACGCATACAAGGCATTTGTGGTCATACAGACTGCAAGCCAACCTGAAGTGGATACTCTATTTGCCTTTTGCAAGGAGAGTCTCGCCTGTCTCAATATTGAGAACTTATCTACAATTTAATTAAAAGACCGAACGAAACAGTTACCATGACATATACTTTTTTGAATCAGGGGAGAAATATAGAGTTATTCAAATTATGCATAACTTTTTCAGAACAGGAGAAATGTAATTTTGGTTTATGGTTTTCGTCGATGAAAGGCAGAGCGCCACAGGTTAGAAAGAGTGGGGACTTCTGATTAACATTCAACGGAGGAAGAAACGTATGGCAGAAGCAGGGGTTATTCAATCTGGAAGTTCAATAAAAACACAAGCAAAAAAAACGGTGTCCCCGGGGGAATTGACGGCCCGGTGGGGACAGCCGTTGACCGGAATTATTTCGCTTATCTGTTTTACCTTAATTGCCTGGGGGTTATGGTACTTACTCAGTGACCCCAGGGGACCGGTAAAGGCGTTTCCCTATCCCTTTGTCATGTACTTGGCAATGATGATTCTGGTGGGGCTGTATCAACATATGTTTCTGGGCGACTGGCCCTTTGCAAAGCTACCCCAACCTGCCCGGGGAATTGTTGAGACCATGGTCAACCTGGCCCTGGTATGGTTTATCATCCACATTGTCTTTTATAAGGTTTTAGGACTGGGCTTCAATTTTTTAAGCCAGGACAATCTGGAAGCACTGGCCGCCGCTGGCCAGGCAGGAAAATTAGATCTGGCCACCATGCAGGCGAAACATTTTGCCGAAAGCGCCGTGGTCTGTTTCGTATTAATCGGCTTTTACAGCTATCCATTTGTCACCATATTATTCGGTAAATGGCCCGTCCAACCCAGTGATCTTTCCCAACCCCAGGCAGGTCTCCTGGAAATCACCTGGTGTTCTTTCTGGACCCTGATTTTTTACACCGTTCTCATTGTTCCCTTTTGGGGCCTTGTATATGGCAAGGCCCTGGGATCCTCCTTTGGCCTTAACACCCCCTGGTGGGGCGGCATTGCCAACTTCAACCATCTTCACTGGGTGTTTGGCTGGTGGGAATGGATGATTGTCATTCTTTTCATGACCGCCAATGTATGGCGCATGAAACCCTGGAGCCTCATTGCTCTTCCCCAACCCTGGAAAGGTCTTATCTCCTTTGTAATTAATGTGGTTGCAGCCTATATTATTGCTCTGATCTGCGTTGCCATCGCACCATTGTGGCTACCCCATGATGTACTTCATCACCTGCAGGAAGCAAAGCCTGAAAATGCAGAGCTTTTACGCTTTCTCTGGTATCACGCGGCAGAAATCGCAGGATTTACGCTTATTCCTTTTCTCATCTGGCATCACTATTTTGACGATATGGTTCCCATGGCTGACAAGGATTCCTGGGGTGCATTTGGGTTCAGGACCATCGGTGTTCTGGTGCTGTGCGCTGTTAATTACGTGGTTTTTTACTATGTTGGCTGGGGCGAGTGGGCCCTTGGCAATCCCCACTGGGAGCACAAATTCACCCATGGAGAATCCCTGGTGTGGAATTTCTGGTGGATTATTCCACTGCTCTGGAATGAATGGTTTTTTCATAAATGGCCCTTTTATGTCCATGAGCATTGACTCGTCAGTCATAAGTTCTTCAATTTGCCACCCCATGATGTGCCCAATGATAAATTAAAACAGCACATGTATTATGTGAAATGAGAACTTACGACTCATGAGGCATTGATTATATCATGATTAATACCGCTGGTTAGGAGATTTTCCCGGCCAGCCACTTGGCTCTCACCTTATTCAGCAAAGGAAAATTCATATGTCCCATAACAGTGCTTATTTTGATATCCTGACACCTGTACACTTCATCAGCCGAGCAGCAGCCGTGTACGATGACAAAATTGCGGTTATCTATGAAGACAAGCAATATTCATATACAGAATTTTATCACCGGGTGAATCGTCTGGCAAGTGCTCTCAAAAAACTGGGTGTGGGCAAAGGCGACAAGGTGGCTTTCATCTGCCCCAATACCCCACCCATGCTTGAAGCGCATTTTGCGGTTCCCATGATCGGCGCTGTTCTGGTGAGTATAAATGTACGTCTTTCCCCCGGAGAACTGACCTATATAATTGATCATTCCGATGCCAAAGCCCTTTTTGCGGACAACGAGTTTTCAAAAAGTCTGCCCTCCATGATGGGAGAAATTCCAAAGATTAAAACCTGCGTTAACATCTGCGATATCAGCGATGAACGGCCCCTGGAGGGAATGGAATATGAGGAATTTCTGGCCACAGGTTCCCCCGAAGCCATGCTCCCGGACATTGATGACGAGTATCAGGTCATCAGCATGAACTACACCTCCGGTACCACCGGACGACCCAAAGGCGTTATGTACCATCACCGTGGTGCATACATGAACGCCCTGGGAGAGCAGCTGGAGTTTGGTGTCAACAGCCACTCCACCTATTTGTGGACACTTCCCATGTTCCATTGCAATGGCTGGTGTTTCACCTGGGGTATCACGGCCATGGGCGGCACCAATCTCTGTCTTCGAAAAGTAATTCCCGAAGAAATCTATCGCCTGATTGAAGAAAAAAACGTCACTCACCTTTGCGCGGCCCCCACCATTCTGATTGGCATGTCCACCTATGCCACCCAGCAGAACATCACCCTGGGTCATCGTCTGGAAATTATGACCGCCGGTGCCCCCCCGGCCCCCACAGTCATTCAGAACATGGAAAAAATTGGTGCCAATATCACCCAGACCTATGGTTTGACCGAGGTCTTCGGCCCCCACAGCGTCTGCCAGTGGCAAGCAAAATGGGACAACCTGCCTTTGAAAGAAAAAGCACAAATCAAGGCTCGCCAAGGCGTTCCTTACATTGTGGCCATGTACATGGACGTAGTAAACCCCGTAACCATGGAACCAGTGCCCAAAGATGGCCAGACCATCGGTGAAATCGTCATGCGGGGAAATAATGTAATGCTGGGTTATTACAAAGATCCCGAAGCCACCGAAGAGGCCTTCAAGGGGGGATGGTTCCACAGTGGTGATCTTGCCGTAATGCACCCCAACAACTATGCACAGATCATGGACCGTAAAAAAGATATCATTATAAGTGGGGGGGAAAATATCTCCACAGTGGAAGTGGAAAATGTCCTGTACCAGCATCCTGATATCATGGAGGTGGCTGTGGTTCCCATCCCGGACGAAAAATGGGGCGAGGTTCCCAAGGCCTTTGTGGTGCCCATGCCCGGCACCAATCCCACAGCTGAGGATATCATCGCCTTTTGCAAGGAGAACATCGCCCGTTTCAAGGCCCCCAAAGCCATAGAGTTTGGAGAATTGCCCAAGACCGCCACCGGCAAAATCCAGAAATTCAAACTCCGGGAAAAGGAGTGGAAAGGTCATTCACGCATGGTGAATTAAGCATTTCTATTTTTATGATACATGCCCTTCCCTGCCCGGGAAGGGCTCTTAAGTACCTGGATGAAAACAATGATATAATTTGTTAACCATCCTCCTGAATCGGCGAAAAGTTGAATTTCTATCTGAAGACCTTACCGTTTTTTTAAACCCAGATTTCGATAATTGACACGAAAATAGTTGTGCAAAAAGTGAGATACCCCCGTTTTTTGTCAAGGTTTACCCTTTTACAACATCTCCAGAAAGGCCTCCACCCGCACGCGGATCTGCTCCGTGTCCGATGGGGAATATCCGGTATTGATATGAAGAACTGGAACCCCTGACCGGTCTTCGATTTTTTTTGCCACGGTAACATGCTCCACCGTATACGGCTGGCAGTTCTCCAGCGTTGCATCAATCACCCCATCCACATGAAATTGATCAATTAAGGCAAGTAGATACGCCATCCGCCTGGTGTTGGGACTCATGCAGGCACAGGGGGTTTCAAGGTAGTGATCAGCCAAACCTTCAAGCAGACGCTCCTTTTTTTCGGTGTGGCGAAAGATGCTTTTAAGGCTGCTGCAATGCTCCTGGACCACTACAAGCCCTCCCAGCTCTTCTGTGATTCTCAGCACCTTGTCTGAACCTGAACCCATGGGGCAACCGGTGATGAGAATTCGTGGGCCGGTTTTTTTAGAAGGCCGTTCAGGTTCAAGTTTTGCAATGGTTTCCAGCAGTTTATCCAGCAACTGGTTATATGCTTTAATATTCGGGGCCACATTTCGTGATTCCATGATCTGGAGAAGTTCTCTGCCCGTCATGGGCGGGGTGGTGGATGCCATTGAATTTGACAAGGCCATGAGTTTTCCGTTACGCAGATTAATCAGATCAATCTGTTTTGCCAGGGCCGCATCGGTGATATGGTTTCCCGTCTGGGCCTCTATGAAGGTTTTTAACCGTTTAACCTCGGCCCGCCAGAAAACGTTTGCCGAGGTATTATCTGCAGCATAGGGCAGCTGCATCACATGAACCGGTTTGATCCTGCCCATGAGTTCAAACATCTTTTTCTTGCCGTCACAGGTGGTCTCGCCAATGATGATGTCCGCTGCATGAAAATAGGGGCAGGTGTCGGAAATGGCAAAGCCATAGCTGGATTTGATCAAGGGGCAAAGGGCCGCCGGCAGATCTTTTTCTGCTGCTGCAATGGGTCTTTCATCTTTCCCGCACAAAGAGACGGGGATCATGCCAGCCGCCCGAACCAGCTCTTCGGGTGCAAACGTGCAATAAATGCCGGCCACCTTTATCCCATGATCCGGTGCTTCTGCAAGATCGGCCTGGCAGAGTTCAGACAGTCTTTCAAAGGGTTTAATGGCTTCAAGAACTTTAGGGTGTGTCGTTGTCATACTTATCCTTTTGAAAATTTTGTTAAAGTGGCGTGGCTGGAAACGGAAACCATGATGACGATGCCATAGACCATGCGGGTCCAGAGTCCGGACAGGCCACAGCTGATGATTCCGGCCTCGATCATGCCGATGATGACAGCACCGATGAGTGTGCCGTAAATGGTTCCCTTTCCACCAAAAACAGAGGTGCCCCCCACAAATACCGCCGCAAAAACCAGCAGCATATATCCTTCTCCCTGGGTGGGCCACCAGCTGGCCATCTCCATGCATACCATGGCCCCGGAAAGCCCGGTTACCATACCCATGAACACAAAGATGCCCACGCGGACCCGGGCAACAGGAATCCCCATCATCCTTGCCGCAGGGGCATTGTCCCCGCAGAACCGGATGTGGTCGCCAAAAACATGGCGGTTTAAAAGCAGCCAGGAAAAGGCTGTCAGCAGGAAAAACCATACGGCCTGAGCCGGCAGCCAGCCAAACCATCGTCCCACCATGACATAATAAAAGGCGGTGTCCCTGATTTCAGCCATGTTAAGGGCCAGCCCCCCTGCCAGCAGGATGGTGAGTCCCCGCCAGAAAAACTGGGTGCCGATGGTGGCAATGATGGACGGTACCCCGAAACCCACCACCAAAAGGCCGTTGAGAGCCCCGGCCACTGCCCCTGTTGTCATGGCCGCCACAAGCCCCAGTGCGGGGCTGCCGGTGGCGGCATAGATGGTGGCATGGGCAAATCCACATGTGGCCATCACCGATGGAAAGGAGAGGTCTATTTCACCTGTGATCACCACAAGGGTCATGGCAACGGCGATCATTCCGGCAAAGGGGATGGTGGAAAGATAGGCAATGTAAATTCTGGAATGCAGAAAGGTGTTGGGAGCAAGGGCCATAAAGGAGAAGAGCAGAATAATAAAAATAATGGAAATCGCCCACTGCAGGGAATTGAATTTTATGAAATCGGGTAGAGGCGGCATGTCAGGAACACTTCATCAATGTTTCGATAAGGATTTCCGGTGAGGCATCTTTTTGATGCACCTCAGCCATTACTTTCCCGTGTTGAATAAACAGGCATCGATCTGCCACTTCATGGACATGGTGCAGATTGTGGGAGATAAAAATACCGGATTTTCCCTCTTTTTTAAGGGCTTTAACAAAGCCCAGTACCTTGCCCACCTCTCTTACGGCAAGGGCGGTGGTGGGCTCATCCATAATGACCACCCGGGCATCAAAATACATGGCCCTGCCGATGGCAAGGCCCTGCCTTTCACCACCGGAAAGAACCGATACCGGCGCCCCCGGGGAGATACCCACACCATCCATCCCAAGCAGCTTTGTGAGCACCCGCATGGCCTCTTTTTTTTCATGACGTACCCGAATCAGGCCCAGTGCGTTTTTCCGGTGGCGGCCCATGAAAAAGTTACGCCATATGGACTGGGATTCACCAAGAGATTTATCCTGAAATACGGTTTCAATGCCCATTTTTCGTGCACTGCTTACGGAAAAGGTGTGGGGGGAGATGGGTTTGCCTGAAAAGAACATCTCTCCAAAATCAAATTTCTCAACCCCGGAAAGAATTTTGATCAGGGTGGATTTCCCGGCACCATTGTCGCCAATGATGCCGAGAATTTCGTTTTCATGGAGCGTCATGTCAACGCCTTTTAAGGCGGATACATGGCCATAGGACTTGGTAATTTGAGACAGCTGGATAAGGGGAGTCATAATGTATAGGGCTAAATAACCGATTATATATTTCTCAAGATAAAATCCAGAGATATGAGATATATATATCCCTGGAATGGTGAAAAATATATGTGTGGGTACTTATCGAAGTCCTTTTTTGGCCAGGGGTGCGATGAGTGACAGGTTGTCGGCATCCACAAATCCCCCCCCTGTGTCAATGGTGAGTCCGGAAAAACCATATTTTTCAGTCAGCGCAATCTGAAGTACGGAAAAGTATCCCAACAAGAAGGGCTGGGCATCACCGATGAGATCAACATATCCTTTTTCAATGGCACTGGCCGTAGCCGGGGAGAGAGAAAAACCTGCCACATCAATATCATCGGGTGCTGCGCCGGCCGATCTCAGGAAATTTTCCATCTGAGCGGTGAGTGCGCCATGATCAATAACCATGGCCCTGCAGTCGGGATGCGATGCCAGATACCCTGTGATGATGGGTGTGCCAAGGGAAGGATCTTTGTCCACTTCCGGTGAGATTTCAAGATAATCCACGGTTATGCCCTCTTTTTCAAATACATCCAGAATGGCCGTTGCACGAAGTCCCCGGGTGGGCAGCCGTTTCAGCCCCCACACAAAGGCCCGCTCCCCTTTTTTAAGGTTAAATCGCATCATGCATTCCTTGGCCATGCTCACGCCCTGGTTATAAGCGTCGGGCCCCACATATCCAAATCCCTGGGAATGGAATTGGGCCTGATTTTCTGGCAGGGGGGTATCAACGGCCGTCACCCGTATGCCGGCTTGACGCGCCTCCTTGATAAAGGGCATGTATGCGGCATCCCCCGGATGTCCCATGACCACAATGCCGGTGGGTTTGGCGGCAATGGCCTTTTTGAAATTTTCGATCATTTTTTCCGGGCTCCAGTCGGAATAGACAAAGGTGATTCTGGCACCGATGTCATTGGCTGCGGCTTTTGCACCATTGTACACCACTGTGTTGTATGTGCCACCCACCGGTCCCCCTGTGTCAAACCAGATGTGCATTCCGGTTCCGGTTCTTGCTTCTCCATCTGCCGCCGTTGCTGCAGGGGCGTACATGAATAGGAGCAACAGTGCAATCAATAGTAAACGTCGTAACATGAAGGGACTCCTTTATAAAAAATAATTGGTTTTGATTACGCGATGGATATAAATTCTTATCTCTATAAGGAATCAAAGGTGAGGTCAAATACTGAATTCCTATGAAACTTTACAAGGTGATAGTCAATGTCAATGGTTTTGATGGTTCCTCAGTGTTTTGAGTTGTTGACCGGCAGATATCCAGTCAGAAATAGAAACGAAGACCTGCATAGATCATATTGGAATAAAGACCGAACTCTGAATGTGGAGTTGGACCTGTCTCTTCCATGTCAGCGCTTTCTCCCATGGCCAGAAAGCCCCCGGCTTCCAAGAAAAGATCCTGCCTTAACCCATACTCAACACGGGCACCCATATAACTCGAAAGATCCGTCAGGTTGATCAGACTGTGAAGGGTGCCGGTAACAAGCGGGGTGAATTCATAGGTAATGCCGGGAATAAGATAATGTCTTCCCATCAGGTAGGTGCCCCCATGGGCATAGGCAGTTTTTAATGGGGCCTTGCCCGTAAAGGGATTGATGGTGCCCATGGTATGGCTTATGTACTTATTTTTTGCGTCTGTTCCCGGTATGTTATAGTGGTATTCCACAAAAAGATAGGTATTGTCAGGAAAACTGAAATCAAATCCGCTGACCAGGCGGAAATAATCCTCGTCTTTATTGGGGGAGTCCAGTTGACCGGCAAATACATGGGCCGCCTCCAGCCAGAAACCTGCCTGTGATATGGACCGGGTCATGTCAAATCCCAACATTATATTGTTTTTAAAATCCATGATCATGAGGGAGAAATCCGTATTGAAAAGGTAGATGCGTGTTCGCATAAAAACGGCGTTGTTGTCCATTTTTCCGTCTTTTCCGAAGACCACTCCCAGATCAATTTCGTTGAAATCGCCGGTGGGGATGGTCATGCGCAGGGCATCCACACCGGTTTTGTGCTCTTTGTTGAGATCCTGGAAAAGAAAGGGGGAGAAAATATCCGTGGGATTGATAAATTTACCGCTGCCAAAGGCAATGGCCTGACGGCCCAGATGAAGGTCGGCAGATGGAAAGAAAAAATTGATATTACATCGATCCAGATTCTGGAGCAGGGACAGATCCCGAGGGGTGTCCTCCCGGAGTTTTTCGTCAAGGTCATACATGCGCCAGGTATTTTCCCGGGGATTGAGAAATCCCTGGGAGGTCATGAGAGAAGGCTTGGCAGCCGTCGGAGATATGGCATAGGCTATTTCAAATGAAAAAACATCGGAGGGCTCATGGAAAAGCCGCATCCTCAATTGACTCTGAAACATGCTGTAGGATTTGTCCTCTTCCAGGGGGGGGAGAACCGTATTTTTTGCAAATTGTTGAACCATCATTGTGGATTTGAGATACCCGGTCAGTGACGGGGGGGTGTCATTGCCATGGAGCAGGGGGATGGGGGGAATAAGAAGTGCAGAGATCATCAAGGCCCATATTGGAATAATATATTTCATATTTGTTTTTTCTCGGAGTTTGTTTAAACATCGGCCACCGGGATGGCAGAGGCAGGCCCGAAATTCATATCCCTTTTAGTTAGCGTATTTCATCTTTTTCAATACGTCCATCATGGATACTCACCAGACGTTTGGCATGTTCCATGATCATGTGATCATGGGTGGAAAAGACAAAGGTCATACCCCATTTTTCGTTGAGTTTCTGCATGATTTCCAGAAGGTCACTGCCTGTTTTTGAATCCAGATTGGCGGTGGGTTCATCTGCCAGAATAATATCGGGTCGGCTTACAATGGCCCTGGCAATGGCAACCCGCTGCTGCTGTCCACCGGATAGTTCAATGGGTTTACGATTTTCCATGCCCTCAAGTCCCACTTCGTTAAGAATTTTCGTCACCCGGCGCTGCCGTTCCTTTTTCTCCACCCCCTGGAGAAGCATGATATATTCAATGTTCTCTGTAACCGTCAACACGGGGATCAGGTTGTAGGACTGGAAGATAAATCCAATATGGTCCCGCCGAAAATCCCCCAGTTCGGCACCGCTCATCCGGCTGATTTCTTTTCCATTTAATTTAACGCTGCCGGAGGTGGGGGTGTCCAGAGCACTTATCAGGTTCAGGAGGGTGGTTTTCCCGGACCCGGATGGGCCGGCAACGGCTGTAAACTCCCTGCGCCTGATTTTGAAATTAACCCCGGCAAGGGCGTGAACCTCCACCATTCCGGTTTTGTAGGTTTTTTTCAGATTTTCTGCATGGATGATTATGTCTGACATTTTGTTCCCTATTTTTTCATGGCAGTTGAAGGAGATATTTTCGCGGCATGGATGGCCGGATAGAGCCCCACAAACATGGTAAATAAAATCAGGGCCAGGGGATAGATGATGAACTGATATGCTTCCATGACCGGATAAATGCGATCAGTAATGGCCACACTGACAAATTCAGTATCACTGTAATCCAGCCCCAGGCGGCTGAAAATCATAATCAGAACGCCCCCCATAAACGTGCCGAACAGGGAGCTGATAATCGCCAGTGCGCCCGCTTCAAACACGATCAACACAGCCATATTTCCGGGTCGGGTACCCAGGGCACGAAGGACTCCAAATTCAAACATGCGCTCATATAAAGACATGAAAAGGGTGTTAACGATACCGGCAGCCACAATCCCAGACAGAATAAGCGCCATGATGAGCATACTCACATTGAGCCATTTCAGCATGGCCTTTAACTCCGGCATCAACTCAAGCCAGCTGAGAATTTCCAGATCCGGTTCATCCACAAGGTGCCACACGGGGTGTTCCGGATGGGTGGATAGGCTCTGATTCTTGAAAGTAAAGGCAATCTCATGCACGTTGTTTTTGATGTTAAAGAGTTTTTGGGACGGTTTCAGGCATATAAACGCCATGGAACGGTCCATTTGTCTTATCTTGAATTCAAATATGCCACCAATGCGAAACATCTCCTGGGCCGTATTCCCCGTTTCGGCCTGGGCAACGGTGAGGATTATTTTATCTTCGGGTTCCACCCCCAGGATATCCGCCAATTTACGCCCAATGAGTATTTTGTTATTTCCATTGTTTTCCTTCAGAAACTTCCCTTCAATGATGGCCTCATCCAGTTTTGAGATCCCTTTTTCCGTTACTGGATCAATGCCGTTGATGATAATTGATTGTACATTCCGGGGGCTTGCGATCATGCCAAAGCTCTGGGTTCGTCGGGTAACTTGGTGGATATCCGGATTGGCTTTGAGTTTGTTCACCCATTTTTCGGGATGGATAATGGTTTTGTCCACCTCCAGGGTGTCTCTGTATCCTTTGTGGTGCATCTGGCCCTCTCCCATGAAGGTGGAGGTGGCGGTGCGGATCATGTTTTCTTTCCATCCGATGAGTAGGGCATCCACAAACATAAGGGCTGCAATGCCCACTCCAATGGCCAGGGCGGATAGAAGGGTTCTGCGTTTGTTTCTGAATAGGTTTCGCCAGGCAAGTTTCATATAAATCATGATCGTTTTTCCATTGGGTGGGCAGGTCAAGGCGTTGATCAAAGCAGATCAATAGCTTCTCATGGCATCCACCGGTTTGATTCGGGCCGCGCGGATGGCCGGGATGACACTGACCAGTGTTGATGTGATAACCGTGACCAGAAAGGGAACCAAGAAGGCCTCCGGCACAAAACCGGCTTTGAATGTGGCAATTTCAATGCCGCCGATGGTCATTGGTTGGTCCATGGGAATACCATAGGTCACAAGGGGCCATAAAACGGGAACTGTTAGAACTCCACCAATGGCCACAGCCATCAACGAGAGCAGCAGGGTTTCCAGAACAATTTGGAAAAAAATGTGGGAGGGACGTGTTCCCACAGCCTGCATTACCCCGAATTCCCGGGTTCGCTCCAGGATGGACATCAGCACCGTGTTAAGAACCCCCAGTGCCACAATGAGGCCGATGATAAACAAAAATACCCAGTTGCCTTTTTTGTCCGCCTTCATGGATCGATAAAAGAGCGATTCCACCGCTTCCCAGGGGTGAACCTCAAGTCCTGTCAATTGTGCTTTATTCAGCGTTGCCCTTATTTTTGCTGTAACCTGCCTTGATTTTTTGTGGCTGGAAAGCATCACCGCCACTTCATGAACCCTGTTTCCCATGGCCAGAAATTCCTGGGCTTTGTAAATATGAATATAACCATTGTTGCGGTCCGTGCTGTCCACCATTTTTTTCAAAATTGCCACCACTTTGAACAGGTCAGTGGCAATTGAACCATCAGCACCCTGTGAGACCATTGCGATTTCGCTTCCAATGTCGGCATGGAGAATCCGGGCAAGGCCGTTGCCGATGATGATCTGATTATGCGGAGCGATGACGGTGGTGGGTTCCAGAAATTTGCCTTGATCCACCTTGTCTGCCAGGCTGGACAGGACTTTCTCCCTAAGGGGGTCCACCCCGATGACCTGTATCGCCGTGGTTTTCTTATCAATAAAGGCAAGTGCGCCGCAATAGACCCGTGGTGCCAGGGCCCGGATGTCGGGGATGGTGTTTAAAACTGCCTGCAGTTTACGGGTATGGTCAAAATTTTTATAAAGACCGGGGCGATCCAGGTATCCCTGACTGTGGATCTGAATATGCCCGGTGTGGGAATGGGTAAACATTTCAATGATGTGGCCATAGCCCCCTTCTCCAAAGGCAAAGGAGATGCCAAGGAGAATAAAACCGATGATCATGGACAGGGCCGTGAGAAAGGAGCGGCGTTTGTGTCGGAAGATATTTCTGAATGCGATTTTCCCGATTATCATCATTTGATCCTCTCAACAAGTGGCCCTGATTGAGCGGGCCTTGGGGGCAGATAATGCCATTTTAATTTTTCGTTGTGCCTGTTGGTTATGGTGGTTACAGCCATGTTGTGATCAAGCCCGCCGGGAGTTTGGCCACTGCTGGACGGATCAATGGTAAGAAACTTGGGATACCGGTGTGATCACCGTCGTTTTTTCTGCAGGTTTCTCAGGGTAAAGGTTTCTTTATCAAGGTCTAAATCAAACTTGGCATGTGTGTAGCGTATAATTGTTTTATGGTTTGTTTTAGTGGTGGGAATCAATTCCATGACTGCAGGGATGGTTTTGTTACCAAAGGTTTTCACTTCTTTAAAATAGAGTTCCCGGATTTTTCTGTTTTTTTCATCATAAAATATTTCACAGGAGGGTAACAGGGTTTTTTTGTCAATTTCCGAGACGATTTTGCCCCAGAGAGAAACCGTTTCTTTGCGGGGAATGAATTCCACAAAGCAGGTTTTCTGATTCTCCTGCTCCATCAGCCGGGCATGGTAATCTTTTATACGGGTACTTTCTTTCACCAGATCATCATTGGTAAAATCAGACCCCATCCAGCTGCCCATCATCATACTGGGAGGTACCTTCATCACCTTGTTGATTTTGGGAAAAAAGTTCCACATCTCGTTTCCTTTGCGCAGGGTGGAAAATCCTTTTTCCCTGGGAGGAAAGTCAATGACAATGAAGGTCTTGTCCATGCCCTGGCTCCAGCTTTTCATGGTCAGGGTTCTTTCCCAGTGGGGGGTCTGAATGGTCATTTCCATTTCTGCATAAGCGGTATCGCTTCTGTAAAGTTCATCCAAATGTTTTATGATGGTTTCCAGGGCGACATCGGGGAGAGTGTTGTTTTGAAGCTTGGTTGGCGGCGTTGTGGCTGATATGGGCACAGGCTTTGCTATGACCGGGGCGCCCATTAAAATGCATAGTATACTGATGATGGACAGTTTCATAATACTTCACCTCCTGTGCTTATGGGTCCTAAGTTCTCATTTCTCATGCCGTGTGCGTAGCTTTTAATTTTAACGAAACACATCCTGCCATTTCTCTGTATTGAGCAGGTGCTGCTTCCGGGATTTGGTAATAGGCAACTCCCATACAGATATTATCCGGGAGATTCCATGAATTCAGGATTTTAGCTGCCAGAAAGCCATCGATTGTTCCAAAGACTTCCTGCTCTACCTTGTAAAGTGGCTGTTTTGTCCTGTTTGCTTTTACAAAGCATTTTTCAAGTTTTTCAGGGTAATGGATGGCCATCATAAGCTTGCCGATGCCATGAAGCAGACCGCCCATATAAAGTTCTCCTGGAATCAAATTCATTCCCAGGTTCGGATGACCTAGTCGCCTTGCAGCCATGGCAGATGTCCAGGAAAAGGCCCAGTAGTCTTCATGGGAAAAAATTTTAAGTGGTGGAAGTGGGGGCAGGGCATTTTTAACGCAGAAAAAAGAAATTGAGTTGACTGTGTCCGAAAGGCCAATGCGGGTGATGGCACCCCTTAGACTGTTGATTTTTTCTATCCCCCTGTAGTAGGAGGAATTGGCTACCTGCAGCATCATGGCGAAAAGTCCCGGATCAACTGACAAAAGTCTGGTTAATACGTCAATGTTTATTTTGTCATTGGGTTGCCGGACTATTTCCAGAACCTGTAACCTGTTGGCGGGGATGGGAGGAATTGAAATCTTTGACAGCATTGAGTCAAGTGCCATACTGTTAGCGATGGTTTGTTCCTGCAGTAAGTTTTTTTCAGAATGTGGCATTTGTCTGATTTATCCTCCTTGATGTTTAGTCTGAGAGCTTTGCTTACCCTTGGTTTGCCCAGAACTAAGCCTTGTAAGGAGCTTTTTTTTATTGATATAGAATTCTAAAGATGCGCACTTTTCAAAGCTCTCAATCTATATTGCCATTTTTTCGGATTTCAGGATGTAATTCACCGCAATTCCCACCATGAAACCAGCAGCTAGATTGGAAGCAAGGGTAATGCCCAGAATCATAATTGCCGCAAAGAGTTCTTTTCTTTCCTTTAGGTCCATGATGGTCAAGGCCAGTTGACTTCCCGCAAACAGCAGCAGTACGCCGAGAATGGCCATGGGAATGAGATGGAGAAGGGAGATGATTCCAGGACCCAGCAAAAGGGTCATGAACACAAACAAACCACCGATGATCAGATTCGATCCGGCACTTCTTGCACCAAAACGGTAATGGGCGGCAAGGCCCCCGGCGCCGTGGCAAAGAGGGATCCCTCCCATGAAAAACGAAGCAAAATTGGCAAGGGCCATGGATATACATGCGGCTTTATAGGTGACTTTTTCAGCGTCTTTGCCAAAATAATCCATGGAAAGATCTGAGTACGCAATGACAGCATTTCCAAGGGTCATGGGAATCTGGGGCAGCACCAGGGCCATAAGGGCAAAGGTGAAGTCTGCCTGGGAAGGAAGACCTGAAGGCAGAAATTCAGGCAGGTAAAGTCCCGGGGAAAGTGAGCTGAAAATATCCATGTTGCCAAGCATCAGCCCTACCATGAGCCCCCCCATGATCACCAGCAGCCCGGCTGGGGATTTTTTGTTTTCCAGAAACAGCAGGGTGGCAATGCCCCCGGCAATACCAAGGACTATGCCCATGGGCACCGGTCCCATGTGCTGGAAAGACAGCCAGGGCTCAGCGCTGCCTCTGATCAGCTGGAACTTTGAAGTTCCCAGCATGAACCGGATACCCTCTGCCATGAGCAGAACACCCGTGGAAAGTTGAACCCCTCGAACCACAGGTTTTGTAATGTACTTTCCTATGAGGGTTATGGTGCCGGTTCCACCAATGACAAGCAGAAAACATCCCACCAGAAAACCCGATGCTGAAACTTGACTGGCGCTCATACCCGTGGCAATGGCATAGGCCCCTATGACTTTCATGGGCTGAACCGGCACTGTTACCTTGTAATAAATCCCCGAAAAAATAAAAAAAAGGCCAATGGTCAAAAATGTGCCGGTTGGATTTAATCCATTGGCCAGTATCATTCCAAGGGAAATGGGTAAAAGGGTTCCCAGGTCTCCCAGGGAACCTGCAATTTCCATGCGGTTGAACTGCCAGGTTTTGCTCATTTAAAGTGCCTCCGGAAAAAGTTATTATGTACCTTACACGGTTTTATTTCCGGAGGAAACCATAAAAAATGGATAATTCAATGGTGCATCCTTCATTTACCAGTTTACTACTCTCGGAGCAATAAGTTCATTTCTCGGAAAGTATTGTCCCAAAGGCGTAAGGTATTTGGGGGCTGATATGAAGAATGCCTTAAATTACAGCACATTCAATGCCTGATTGAGATCGCCAATGATATCTTCCGGGGTCTCAATGCCCACGGAAAGGCGTATGAGCCCGTCGTCAATACCCACGCTCTGTCGTTCTTCTCTGGTCATGTGCTCATGGGTGATGGTGGGGGGATGCATGCAGATGGTACGACTGGTGCCGAAGGTGACGGCATGAACCACCAATTTAAGGTTGTTCATCACCTTGGCTGCGCCCTCCATGCCGTTTTTGACAACAAAGGACATCAGGCCACCATGGGCTTTCATTTGACGACTGGCAAGGTCATGCTGGGGATGGCTTTTAAGACCTGAATAGTTCACATGGGTGACATGGGGATGGGCTTCCAGAAATGCTGCCACTTTTTGGGAGTTGCTGCTGTGTTTTTCCATTCTCATGCCCAGGGTTTCCATGTACTGAAGGGTCATCCAGGCTTCTGTAGGCTGCATGATGGAGCCAATAAATTCCGTGGTGTTCCAACGGATATCTTCAATGAGTTTTTCGGGGCCCACCACGGCACCGCCCAGGACGGAGCCATTCCCGGAGATGAATTTTGAAATGGAAAGCACCACAATATCCACCCCGAAATCCATGGGTCGCTGCAGGGCGGCCGTGCAGGTGGTGTTGTCCACGCATACGGGTACCTTCCTTGCATGGGCTACATCGGTGACAGCCTTTAAATCCGTGATGAAAAGGGTGGGGTTACTGGGGGTTTCGACCCACACCAGTTTGGTTTTATCATCTATTTGTGCGTCCCAGGATGCGGGGTCTGCGGGATTCTTCACAAACTTGAAATTAATGTTGCAGCGTTTGGGAAAGATGTCCACGGCCTGCTTGTAACCTTCGCCAAAAATATTCAGGGAAGTGACCACGTTGTCGCCGGGACGGGCAATGGTGAATATCAGGTTGAACAATGCCTGGGAGCCGGAACCAGCGGTTAAGCAGGCCTCTCCCCCTTCAATGGCAGCCAGTCGCTGTTCCAGAACTCGGTTGGTGGGGGTCTGAGTCCTGCCGTACACCGGGCAGGGTACCTGCTCAAAGGTATCGTAGGGAAAGGTTACCGATTGAACCATGGGAGGGGTGAAGGAGGAAAAGTCAGCCTTGCTGTTCAGGGGATGAAATCCCGTGTGCAGGGTTTTTGTTTCAAAGCCGGTGGCGTTGTCCGCCCGAACCTTACGGGGGGCATCCGGGTTGTATTTCCAGGCATCTCTCAGGAAAAAATGTTTGTCATCGTTCATATTAAAACCTTATTGGGCCTTTCGATTTTTAGGCATCACTGATTCCTGCTTTATACTTTCATGAGGTGAATGCCCATTCTTCAGTGGTCGTATTTAAAAAAGTGTAAAGTGCTGTTGGAAACATATGAAGGTTGCCGATTTTTATCTCTGATTGTTTGTAAGTTTGAGTTTGGCAAGAGAATCAGAAAACCCTTTCATTCTGGGTTGAGTCATCACAATTGGCGGTTTAATGCTGGATAAAATATACATATTATGCTTCTCTGCCGTCAATCCATGCCTGTTCTCTTTCAACGATGGCTTTAATTTTAAGTTGCACCTCTTCCGGCAGGGGGGTAATGGTATGATTTTCAATGAGTTGGTCAACCACTTTGGCTGCATGCTCTTCCATGGTCATCTTTCCCTTTTTTTCCCACTGGGAATAGGTGCCTTTGTCAAACAGTTTTGAGTAAAAAGGTGTCTTGAAATGTTTCATGGTATGGGGATGCTGCAGGTACTGGCCAGTGGGACCCTGCTCATCAATGACATCCAGCGCCAGGGTGTCGTCGTTTACGGGTACACCCCTTGTGGCGGCCCGTATAAATCCGATGGTTTCATTGGCCATGACCTGGAGCTGCAGGGACCCCTGGAGCCCGGAATCCATGAATCCCACGTCGTGGACGATGTTGGCACCATGCATAAGTGCCGTCATAAGGCTTAAAGTCATCTCAATACCACACTGCTGATCCAGAACCTTGGAATCCGTGGAGCCCCCCAGCCCGAATACCGGCAGGTTGTAATACTTACCCATGGAAGTGGGAACTCCCTGTTCATCGGCAAGGACATAATTCCCCACCATGGTCTGAAGGTTGTAGGGACCACCATTCCAGCCGGGAACGGCAACGGGCGCACCGGGTTTTACCAGCTGGGAGAGTACAATACCCAGAAGTATGCCTGCGTTCATGGAAGCCATGCACCCGGCGGTGGTGGCAGGAGAGTTCACTCCGCCAGCGTTGAGGGGGATCCACAATTGGGGCAGGCCTTTTTCTGCCAGATACATGCATTTCTGAAGGGCCTCGTCATTGGCCACCAGACCTGAGGTGACGTTGATGTAGCAGGTGGCAAAGGGGTATCGTCTAAAGGCTTTTTCTCCACCGGCAATGGCTTCGCACATCTCAACAGCGGCCTTGCAGCCTTCAAAATCAGGGGCCACAAAGACAATGGGCTTTGTGGTGTGGTTGAGCATCACCTCCATTTGATAACGGTCATAGATTCTCTGATCCACATCCACGGGCAGAATCAGGGACATCACAAAATCTATTTCCGGGAGTGAATCCATTACCTTGGCAGCTTCCACCACATCGGAAAGGACAGGACGTCTTCTTTCTCCGGTGCGGTGATCCAGAATATTCAGGCAGTCTGATCCCCCCCCATAATAGGTGTTGTGGCCCCATGCCCGGATGGCTGGTTTTTTGTTTCGGTCGTAGAGGGTTATGCGCTGGGGCACCGTTGCCAGCGCCCGGGTGACCATATATTCCGGCAGACGCACCCGAAGGCCTTCCACATCTGCCCCGCCCCGTTCCAGAATTAGTCTTGCTTTTTCATCGTGGACATCCACGCCGGTGCGTTCCAGAATCTCCAGTGTGGCCATGTGAATTTTTTGGCATTCTTGCTCGCCCATACGTGCGTAGTGCCCACTTTCCATGCTTAAATCACGTGTTGAAATCATTTTTAACCCCTTTGATGTATCAGTTTAAAGAATAGATATAATGTATTTATATTTTCAACTTTTAAATGTCAATTCTATAATTTATAAAATAGATGCATGGAGGGATCATAATGCCTTTGACGTAGGGTTGATGTCATCCCAGGAGTGGCTCATGTTAATATATTGTTGATATCATTTTTCGGCAATGCTAGAAATAAAAGGATACATGGAGAAAAACCGAGCGTATGAGAATTAACAATGGGGGAAAAATGTCCAGAGGGCAAAAGGATGCTACGGCCAAAACCGTCATTTACAACAGACTGCGAAGTGAGATTATTACAGGACGGAAAAAGCCAGGGGAACGTCTATCCATTGAAGCCTTGAAAACGGCCTATGGTACAAGCGTCACACCGGTTCGGGACGCCCTTCAGATGTTAAATCAGGAAACGCTGGTCACCATTAAACCGCGTTCCGGTTATTATGTGGCCCATATTACGCTTAAGAATCTTCATGATATGCTGGATCTGCGGGAAATTTTGGAAACAGCTGCCGTTGAACGTGCCCTGGAAAACATTACACCAGAGCAACTTGAGCAGCTTGAGAACATACATGCTGGTTATACCGGGGATGATGAGTTTTCCTATACCCGTTATACGGACGAAAACCGTCAATTTCATTATATTGTTGCCCAGTCATCGGGGAATCAGGAGCTTGCTTCTCAACTGGGGCATCTTCTGGATCGCATGGCCCGTTTTATGGTGATCCGGCGGGCGGGTAAAAACCTGGCTGATATCCATGAACCCCTGATAAAAGCCTTCAAGAAAAAAGATGCCATGGCTGCCAGACAAGCCATCTGCAAAGAACTCAAAGATACTAAAATTCATATCATGGACCGAATTATGCAAGAAGAGGCGGGTTCCTGGCATCTGGGCATGGGGCCGGACAATGTCACCTGATATGAAAACTTAAGGAGATCAGCCGATTTGGATTTGCCGTTTATCCTGGGTGACATTTATGGGATACACCGACTTGGGCTTGACAAATGGTAAATCAATAAAATTTGACTTCTTGACTTGGACGATCCAGAACACAAAAGTGTTTTCTGATTTTTTTGCCAAAATAACACGAAAATCAGAGATAAGAATCTAAAAATTTTCAATTAAATAAGGAACGGACAAGATGAATTTGCGAAACAAGCTTATCCTTGGTGCGGTCACTATTATTGTTTTTATGGTTCTGGCATTGACCACGGTGGTTTCATACATCATTAATACCCAGAGTGTGGAAGCTTCCCATCAGATTCTGAAAAATACATTTAAGGTGATTCTGGATGATATATCCCAGAGACAAGACAAGCTTGTGTCTGGGACCCAGCAACTTGCCGGAGCCAATGATATGGGCTCCACCATTAAGTTTGTCGGGCAGTATAAACAGGGGGGGGATGAAACGATTTCCGTTTATCCTTTGCGCAAAATCACCAATATACTCTATACTATCATACAGGCCTCCAAAGCATGGAAGATGGCCGTCTACGACAATGAAGGGGATCTGATTTCTTTTTCGGTGTTAACCGATGATAAATACATGTACGGGTATGCCACCGGTTATCCCCAGCCTTTTGTACAGGCAGTTAACCGTAAACAAGATGATGACTCAAAAAAGGAAGACTGGGTTAAGCTTGATGCTTGTTCCAATGTGGCCATGCATTTGGATCTTGTGTTGCCGGAACATGAATTCTTTCGGTTTGAAAAAGTGGGGGAATACATGTGTCTTGCCTCCTATATACCCATTATGGGGTCTCAGTATGATCGAGATAAAGGGGAGGTGGTTTCCGTAAAGGTGGGAACTGCCATGGGAATCCAGCGCCTGGATAAGGACATTGTAAAACGATTATCGATACTTACTGGTGCCAGGGTAAATATTTTCATGGGTAACACTCTTGCGGCAGGCGACCTCGATGAGTACGCACAAATGGATATACGAGAGGCTGGAATTGTTGAGAAAGGTCGGGATTACCATCTTGCCATGGAAGCGGTTTCCTTTGATGAAGTTACCGTGTCCGGGATTGAATATTTTCAGGCTCTTTTACCGATCCATGCCGATACGGGCTATCTGGGGGCTGTGGTTGCACTGTATTCCAAGGCAGTATCCCGCTCCCATACCGTTGAGACGATAACCATGCTGTTGCTGGTATCTCTGGGCTGTATGGTGTTGATTATTCCCCTTGCGGTATTATTTTCAAATTCGTTGTCAAAGCCCATCAGTCGAGTGATTGTCCGGGCCAATGATGCGGCCGATCAGGTGGCATCTTCCTCCAGTGATGTGTTTGCCGCCAGTCGTTCTCTTTCTTCCGGGGTTTCAGATCTGGCTGCATCCATAGAAGAATCTTCTTCATCCCTTGAAGAAATGGCTGCCATGACGGCTCGGAATGCCCAGAATGCCGGGGAAACCAATGTTCTTGTACAGGCATCCTCGGAGATCGTTGAGGCACTCACGGTGTCCATGAATCAATTGACGACGTCCATGGCCGATATCTCAACGGCAAGTCAGGAAACCTCAAGGATTATTAAAACCATTGATGAAATTGCATTCCAGACCAATCTGCTTGCCTTGAATGCGGCGGTTGAAGCTGCCAGAGCTGGTGAGGCCGGTGCCAGTTTTTCCGTGGTTGCAGAGGAGGTCAGGAATCTTGCCATGCGTACAGCAGAGGCTGCCAGAAATACAGCAGAGCTGATTAAGGGGACGGTGCAAAAAGTTTCCGATGGTGCGGATGTTGTGACAAGAACCAATGACGCGTTTCTGCAAATGTCTGAATCTTCAACTAAAATCAGAGAACTGGTGGGTGAAATCACCACGGCTTCCGGGGAACAGGCCCAGGGTATTGAGCAGATCAACAAGGCCGTTGCACAGATGGATAAGGTGATTCAGCAGAATTCTGCCGGGGCGGAGAAATCTTCAATGGCATCCAAAGAGATGAATGTTCAGTCGGGGCGAATGAAGGATATTGTTGAGGATTTGACGGCCATTGTTGGTGGTAAGGGCGGTAAGATAAAATTGGTGTGAGGGGGTTAAATGGTGAGCTTGGGCGCAAGATCAGCCAACCTTGGGGTGAGACCCGGTTTGTTTTATTGTGCGGAGAATGAGTCTATCAATGTGGACATGAGCTAAGATTGTGAATTTCCCCCGTACATCCTCAGGATAAAAAGAACTGTACCATTGCGCCTAAATAAAAAGGGATTGTATGCCGCTTACACATACAATTCCTCAATTTTAACTTTATTTGATCGATAACCTGAAAGGGTTTATTTTACCTTGCCCGTCCGCCAGGCTTCAATGAGCTTGTCATAATTAACGGTTTCGCCCTGGGGTTTCTCGTTGGCAAGTTTTGCCTTGGACGCTCCGGGCTGGTTCAGCCATTAGGAATCCTCTTTTTCCGGGTTCATGAGAGGACCTTTGTCTCCCTGAATGCCGGAACGGGCAAGTCTCATGAGGATTTTGTCCTGCTCCCTTACGGTGGACCCCAATGTGTGAACAGCCATTTTGCTTGGATAAGCTCTGAAGATTTTAATTTATTTTTTAAAAAAAATGAAAAAGCAGTTGTGGGTGGAATCTTTTTTTTACACGCCTGCAAGGCGTGTAAAAAAAAGTTCCAGCAGTTATACATTAATCTCAACCACTATGCTGCTAAATCCATTGGGATGTTGGGGGGCTATCATCTCTTTTCTTTGAGTACTGCTTAAAGACTGAGCTTTTCCGACAAAAAATCGCGTTCCACCTTTAACTTGCCTATGTGGTGGTAAAGATCATCTAATTTTGCTTTCACCTGTTTTTGCTTTTTGGGACCTTTATCAAAGACATCGGCGGCTTCTTTTACCAGACCATGTTTTCAGTTGTTTATCATAGTTGGGTGGACTTCAAACCGGGCTGTTAACTCTGCCACTGTCTGATCATTTAGTGCTACTTTAGCCTTAAATTCCGGGCTGTATTGCGTCCTTTTCTTGCTCATTTAGTGCTTCTCTCATTTTGTTGATTCAGAGCTTAGCATATTGTTCGCTTTTTGGGGACCACCGTAATTTTATGATCAACCCCAAAAAGCTTATTACCGTAACGTGTTTGTTTTTTCCTCAAGGAACTGGTGAAGCTTGCCAAGAAGTTCGTTGAATTCCCTGACGATCTCTTCTCCCCTTTGGGTCAATGCGGCACCCCCGCCGCCTTTGCCGCCTTTACTGGTGATCACCAGAGGTTGCCCGGCATGACGGTTCATCGCATCGACAAGATCCCATGCTCGTTTATAAGACATCTGCATGGATTTCGCGGCTTTTGAGATTGAACCCAACTCCTTTATTCTGCTCAATAGAACGATTCTGCCTGTGCCCAGAAATGTTTCTCCATCCTTCTCAATCCATATTCGGCCACGGCAACATAAGCCCGAGGGCGCATTCGGACGAATTTTTCTTTTATGATGAGTTTTCATATTCCGATATATAATCAATAAAGTTCTGTTATTCAAGATCCATATATTTTTTGATGAGAAATCGCCGTTTCAGCACCGGGGGAGACCCTGCAAGGCTGGTTCCTGAATACGGGTGCCGGTATTACCGGACGCTCAAGATTTTCGAGAATGATCCGGTGTTCATGGAGGATCTTTTTTGCCCTGTCAGTATCTTTCAGCTCCACGGCTTCAAGCAGGTCCTCATGTTCCTTTTGAAGATCAAAAATCCGTGTGGCGGATAGATCGTCTGGCCTGAAACCGATGTAAATTTTTTGACAGATCTCCCGGTAGTGTGAAGAAAGATTAAAATTGCCAGCCATGTTCAGAAATGCCTCATGCAATTCCATATCTAAAAGGAATACCTTGCGGTTGAAATTTCCTGAAATTAAATTCTCCAGCTTGATCATTCTTTGAGTAAGATTTTTCAGCATAGTATCCGTCATCTTACGAATTGATTGGCCGATGAAACCGACCTCAATGGCCTCGCGGATTTCATACAGATCCTGCTTTTCCTGCCGGTTGAGCCGGTGCACCGCATATCCCTGGTTGGGCACAAAATCAAGATACCCTTCCTGGGCCAAGATAGCCAATGCATTGTTGACCGGCGTCCGGCTGACGTTGAGTCGCCTGGCAATATCCGCGAAGACCAGCCGCTGACCGGGCACAATTTCTGAATCGAGAATAAGCCGATTCAACCACCAATAGACTTTGTGGGTAAGTGTATTGAACTTTTTCACAGCGTGCCTCCCTTGGAACTTATTCTTTGACCATATCGATATATTTTGTTATATATAACGCATCAAATTCAAAGATGCAAGCATTGGAAATATCTGTTTTTTTCATGGAGGAAATCTATGATTACAAAATTCAGTTCAATTAACACAACAGGCTGTTTTGATTAAATAAACAATCAATCGGTTAGGGTGTGGTAAAGTATATGAAGCTGTAAAATGGTCAAGAACCCCCCAATTTTTCAGCAACTTTTTTGGAAAAATGAGCTTTTTCCCTTGATGGGTGGTCATGACATTGCTGTGGATAAATACTTATCCATCATAGGAGCGATTGATTATGTCAACAGACACATACCGTTTCCATGTCAATGTGGGGGAAACCAAGAGATCCATGGAATCTTCCCCCAAATACCTTTTGACCATGTTCTTCTTAATGCAGGGGTGGACCCTGGAAGATGGTAAGCCCTTCACCGGGATATCAGGGAATGGTGCATAAGGAATTGGCTGAAGGGGGATACAATGAACATGCAATCACCTTCTATACCCGCATAGCAGGCAGTATGAGTAAGCCCCCTCGAAGGGGGCTTAGCGATAGGAAAGCCCCTGATGGGGGCTATTAGTTAAAGTTCATTTTTTAGCTATTTTTATCTTGCTCACGGATATAACTTTTGATAAGCCCTTCATCAATCCCTACGGTATCGACACAGTAACCTTTTGCCCAAAAGCTTATACCTGTCATCCGTTTGGTATGAAGCAACTCTCTATGTATTCGTATTGCACTTTTACCCTTGATAAAGCCTATTTTTAAATCACGCTGGAATTGTCAAACCTTTAGGGTTGCTCTGGCATAGCCAGAGGTTTAATAAAAAGCAATTAATTATTCACAGTTCCTTTCAGGAAAAGATGGTTGAATCTCTTCTGGATAAAAATTAATTCAAAGCATATAATGAACTGTTTCTGAATGAACAGTATGAAGGGATCAGATTTTAATGTGTGATCTCAAAGCAGGACCACAGCCCCCAACGGAACATAAAGGCAATGCCCATCTTTTCCGCGACCATGGCAATCATGGCTATTGATGAACGTTTCAGACTCAACTCCCACCAGCCCAAAGTCATCCACCAGCACCACAAGACCTTTGTCAATTATGCCGGGAACTGTCACGTCATCACGTATGGATAATTTAGTAATGTTTTTACCCCCATATATGTATAAATAAAGACACAAAAAAATCTATTACCATATCTTATAGCACATTATGGCGCAAAATAGTATGTGAAAAGTTCCATGATCCAGAGTTCCCATGGGGATTTTTTGGACGCCGTACGCATTGAGGAATAGCTCGGTGGGGTGAGCTGGTAAACCACATATCCGGAATGCTCAGAGAGAATATCAAATTCAGGGCATCCAAACTTGGATTGACCTTTAGGGCCCCAAGGTGCCGATGCACCATAACGGTACGTCAGCTTTCCCCATGACGACCTAAGTAAATGGCCGGTACTCATATTTGAGTACCGGCATCACCGGGCAATATATCCCAGCCTGCCGTCGTCCTTCCCTGGATGCGTGGATTCTGTGAACGGTGTCCTGCCGATCCGCGCCGCCAGGTTGCTGCACAACACCCCTCCACCGCTCAAAATTGAGCAGTCGAAACCATTATCCACATTTGGGCAGTGCTGGTTAAAATGTTAACTTTTGTTAACCTTTCCGGAGATTTTTGGGACTCCATAAAAAAGGACCCACCCCACTGCTGATCTGATACAGCGCATAATATGGTTAATCAAGCGGTTACCAAAACCATAGGCCATAGGCTCCAGAGATTTGGGCTATTCCAGGGGCCTTCATTTCACCGACATCCTTCGGGGACCTGGGCAAAGGGGATGCTATGACAGCACACCCTTTGCACATAAGTCTAAGTTTTTGGACTCCATACGCAGGTGTGTCTCATTTTCTCAATTCTCCATAAATTCACTCGGCCTGTTTCGGGCCTATCTTCTGTTTCAATCCTTAATTTTCAGGAGCGAAATTATGAATCCTCCATGCCTAAAACTTAACAAAACTCAATGACATGGATTTACCCCCTTACCACCGGGGAAACTGCATACTTGCACCGACCGGTTTGGGCGATGCACAGGATACGCATTCAAAGCGTACTCTTGACCGGGAGAGGGCAAACCCCCGAGGGCCGGGATTAATGCCAGGGGCACGATTCTAACCACCATTCCGTTTTGGGATAGTCCTTCAAAGGTAACTGCTCCCCCCCCACGGGCCTGGAGCGGGTGTCTACCCCTGGGATCGGTGGGCAGTGATCGTGCCGGCACCCGGTAAGGTGATAATGTGGTCCGGGAGATGGTGGTTCCTTTTTTCCTTGCCGGGTGATGCTGAGATGCTTGAAGGCGGTTTGTATTTTGACTGAGTCACATTTATTTGTTATCTTTACCTTAACGCTTTGGCCTGAGACCGCGTTTTTACAATAAAAAAAGGGTTTAGCAATTAAGCTAAACCCTTTAATTTATTAATTGGTGACCCCACGGGGAATCGAACCCCGGCTTCCGGCGTGAGAGGCCAGCGTCCTAACCGCTAGACGATGGGGCCACAAAACCTCTACTTTATATAGATAGATGACAGCATTGTCAATAAAAAATATGGGGTTTTAAAAAAATCCATATGGATTTCCAGGGAGGAAGATTTGTTGTCATCCCTTCTTTAAATTCAGTTGACGGCTCTTTAAAACATTTTCACAGGCATTAAGAGACGGTTTTTGCGTTGACAGACAACCAAGGTATGATAATGTTTTTTTACAAATGAGAACGACGTGTCTCCATCTCCCGGGATGACTCCCCGGGAAGGGAATCCATCTTTATAAGGGAGCAAACACTATGGATGCAATTCTTGTAGAATATGATGCCGAAAAAAAGACTCTGGAAATTCTAAAGGGGGCGGTGGTTGAAGATTGGGTAACGGTCTGTAATCGCTTTAATGATGATGTGCATCGCCTCCGTGATGTGGACGATTTGGGTTCATACAATGCGCTTTATGAGTGCTTTGATGAAAAAGATAAGAAACACTATTACGTGGTAAGGGAAGACGCGGCCCTTTTTAAAATGCGCCGGAAAAATTTCTTGGGCAACATCGGAAAATAAGAACAGGGTATGGTTTGATTTAAAGATAAAATTAGCGAAGGTATTGTCGGGCGCATTCCCATTTGCCTGATGATGATGCCCCCGACCGGGAAAATGGAAATGCGCGCGGTATTGTCAGGCCTTTGTTTATTTTTTTTTCCGTACCCCTTTTTTGGCTCCCGCCATAAAATAAATAAGCCAGCCCACAAAGGGCAACAAAGAGATAGCGCCCCAAAGTGCTTTGGTCTTGATGGACCCGAAGTCCTTTAAGATAATGTCCACCATGGCCAGCATGGTCAAGCCCCAGAAAATTGCGCCGATGCCGGCAATTACTACAAATGTATCCATAAATCTTTTTCTCTATCCCTTTAATTTGTCTGAAATTTTAAGCAAAGTGTCTACATAATAGTTGCTGTGGTTGTACTTGTATAGAATTTTGTGGGCTTTTTGTCGGTTCACCTTGGGTTGCCAGCCATAGCGTTTAAGGTAATTGGCGACGCTGTGGATGGCATCAGCATGTTCAAAAAGATTGACTTTGCCATCTCCATTGCCGTCTTTGGCCAGGGTAAGGGCATTGCTTGGCATGAATTGACTGATTCCCATGGCTCCGGCATAGGAGCCCTTGATGGCCACGGGATCAATGTTTTCTCGTTGGGCAAATTGCAGAAGTGACTTCAGTTCGGTGTAAGCCCACTTGGATTTTTGGAGGGCTTTTTGGTCAAATTTTTTCCTTGTAAAGCGTTTGGATGTTGCTAGAGATTGCCACAGGGCTTCCTTGTTTTTCTTTTCCGACAGCGCTGCCATGGTGGAAAGGGTATTGATGACGGCTCGGTTGCCAAGGTAGGTTCCCAGGCGGGTTTCCACCAGTATAATGGCGGTGATGACGGTCTTATCAACGCCATAAATCGTTTCTGCCGATTGCAGGTCTTTTTTGTGTGTTTTCATATATTTCAGTGCATTGGATATGGATTTGTCTGACAGAAACTGATCGTAGTTCAGGCTGGATTCAGAATGTACAAAAAATAGAGAAACGCCTTTAAGAGAAAAGGCAACCTTTGGACTGGCATAGGTGTTTTCAATGAAATCCCTGGAAAAACCATCCTTGATGAGACGCGTTTTAACAGCAGTCAGTTCCTGGATATCTTGTGAATTTTTTCCGGATGAAAGGCCCGGAAAAATAAGGGTGAACATCAGGATCAATAGCACCAGCATCTTGGATCGGAAATGTCCGTGATTTGTCGTTGCAGGCAAATAGTATGTCATGGATTTAAGATTCTCCTGTTCCAGTTATGTTGAAAAATGGGCTTGATCACAACATGGGCCACCCGTCACGGGTCAATGGGGTCAGGCTTGTGTTATTTGCGTTATCGACCACATCCTGCGCAAACGCCAAAGCCAACTATAATGCAAATAATGCGAGCCTGACAGGTTCCCAAAGTGGCCCATGTTGTGATCAAGCCCTGAGAAATTATGACCTGAGTTTGATGGGGCTGGCGATAACATATGCCATCCATCATCATTGGCGGGTCCATTTTATGATTGTGCCCAGTTTCATGTTGGCGTGGAAGCCCTGTCTTGATACTGTTAAATTAAAATGATATAAGCCCACAGGGCAGTTAGCACCTGCTTTTTTTAAAAAAGCAACCACCATTTATCACTATTGTTATACATGAAATGAATTCTGTGGGGAAACATTTTGAAAAAAAAAGAGCGCTTGATATTTCGGTGCACTTCCTGCGGCCATGAGACACATCAATGGATGGGGAAGTGTCCCGGATGCGGGGACTGGGATACCTTATCCGGGGAGAAACCCGTACAGACATCTGCGCCGGGGGCACGGTTTTCCAGGGCAAGGACAGCGGCGGTTCCCATGGGGGCCATTGCCTTTGAGGAAGAACCCCGCATTGAGACAGGCATACAGGAGTTTGACCGTGTGCTTGGGGGGGGTATCGTACCGGGAACCCTTGTGCTCATCGGAGGAGATCCGGGCATAGGCAAATCAACCCTGATGCTCCAGGTCCTTTCCCGGCTGGCGGAAGCCGGGAAAAAGACCCTGTATATCTCTGGTGAAGAGTCCATCCGCCAGATTAAAATGCGAGGAGACCGCCTTTCATCCGGGGTGACGTCCATGCTGGTGGCAGCGGAAACAGACCTGGATTCCATCATTTCCATGGCGGAATCGGAAAAACCCCATGCCATGGTTGTGGATTCCATTCAGACGGTTTACAATCCTGAGATTTCCTCCACTCCGGGTAGTGTCACACAGATTCGTGAAGCCTCCATACGTCTTCTTAATATGGCAAAACAATCGGGAGTGCCTCTTTTTCTTGTGGGCCATGTGACGAAGATCGGTGCCATTGCAGGCCCCAGAATCATGGAACACATGGTGGATACTGTGCTCTATTTTGAGGGAGATCGAAGCCATGTGTTCAGAATATTAAGGGCGGTTAAAAATAGATTTGGTTCCACCAACGAGATCGGGGTCTTTGAAATGAAGGAAATGGGGCTTGCAGAGGTTCCCAATCCCTCTGAGATTTTTCTGGCTGAACGATCGGTGAATGCTCCGGGATCTGTGGTGACAGCCAGCATGGAAGGTACCCGGCCCATTCTGGTTGAAATACAGGGGCTTGCCTCCAGCTCCGGGCTTGGGAATCCCCGGAGGACAGTGCTGGGACTGGACCCCAACCGGGTGGCGCTTATTGCGGCGGTGATGGAAAAAAGACTGGGTATAAACCTGTCGGGTCTGGATATTTTCATGAACGTGGCGGGGGGGGTAAAGGTGGTGGAACCGGCCGCAGATATGGGCATTGCGGTGGCCCTGGCATCCAGTTTTCTGGATTTGCCAGTGCCTGAAGGTACCACCGTTGTGGGTGAAATCGGTCTCACCGGTGAGATAAGGGCCGTGGGGCATGTGGAATCAAGGGTGAAAGAGGTTGCCAAGATGGGATTTACCCGTTGTCTCCTGCCCCAAAACAGTATAAAACAGGTGCCGGATATTCCCGGCATGACCATCCAGGGGATAACCTCTTTAAAGCAGGTGGTGGAAATACTTTTTTAGGGGGATCATGCCAACATTAGCCAGGGAAAATAAGACAATAACACATCCCGGAACTGGCTGGTTGGGAATGTCTCCCGTTTAAGTCCGTCTTTTCCGTGGTAACACCGGGGGAGCGGACCCGAGGCAAATAAATAATGGTACAAAAAAAAAATAAAGGCAAGAAAGGGACCCAGTGGGCGGATCATTTCACCCACAAGGCCAAAGCAGAAAATTATCCGGCACGCTCTGTATACAAATTAATGGAGATACAGAAAAAATTCAATGTTCTGAAAAAAGGGGACACCGTTCTTGATCTGGGATGCGCACCGGGTTCTTGGCTGATATATACGGCCAGAACCGTGGGAAATAACGGAAGTGCCCATGGCATTGATTTGAAAGCTGTGGCGGTTCCCCTTCCGGCTAATGCCGTGGCCCATGTGGGCGATATTTTTGAGATGAATGAAGAGATTGTGTCTCCTTCGGGGAAAAGCTATGATGCCGTGTTAAGTGACATGGCCCCTGCCACCACCGGCAGAAAAGACATTGATGCCGCAAGATCCCAGGCCCTTTGTGAGGTGGCCCTGGGAAAGGCCCTGGAGCTTCTTGGGCCTGGTGGTCATTTTGTGTGTAAAATTTTCCAGGGGGCGGATTTCAAGGTTTTTGAAAAACAGGTGCAGCAGCATTTTAAACAGCATCGCATATTTAAGCCCGAAAGTTGCAGAAAATCCAGTAAAGAGATATATATTATAGGTTTGAGTAAAAAATAACAGTTAAGGAGGATATATTCATGTCAGGACATAGTAAATGGTCGACCATCAAGCATAAAAAGGGGGCCGCTGATGCCAAGCGCGGTAAGATTTTTACCAAGCTCATCAAGGAAATCACCGTTGCCGCCAGAATGGGGGGGGGAGATCCCGATTCCAATCCGCGTTTGAGAACCGCAGTGAATGCCGCCAAAGCCCAGAACATGCCAAAAGATAATCTGGAGCGGGCCATTAAAAAGGGTACCGGAGAGCTGGAAGGCGTGGATTATGAAGAAATCGTCTACGAAGGGTATGGTCCGGGGGGCGTTGCTGTACTGGTGGAGTGCCTTACAGATAACCGAAACCGCACCATTGCTGATGTCCGGTATATTTTCAGCAAGGCCGGGGGAAATATCGGCACAGATGGCTGTGTGTCATGGATGTTTGATAAAAGAGGCCTGATTTCTGTGGACAAGTCGGAAAGCGATGAAGATACGCTTATGGAAGTGGGTCTCGAGGCCGGTGCCGAAGATGTAAAGGATGAAGGTGACTGCTTTGAGGTGATCACGGCCCCGGAAGACTTTGATGCCGTAAAAGAGGCCGTGGACGCGGCTGGAATAAAATATACCATGGCCGAAGTGACCATGATTCCCCAGACCCAGACAGTTCTTGAGGGAAAAGAAGCCGAGCAGATGATTAAATTCATGGATGCCATGGATGACTGTGATGATATCCAGAAATTTTATACCAATGCCGACATCTCCGACGATGTTTTCAATGCCATGTAATACGATTTTTGGGGCTTGGTCATAACATTGGCCAGTCTTTATCATTGGGTGTGTCAGCAGGGTCAGGCTTGTGTTATTTACAGGATGAAGCGTTTATTGGGCTCCAAATAACACAAGCTTGACGCCAACCCAAGGGGCTTGACGTTGTGACCAGCCCTTATTTTTAATAAACAGACAGCCAGGACTCAAAGATGAATCCTGGACCGGCAGTCTGGTCTCTTCTGCGATATTCTCCTTGTTCCTACTCCATATTTATGACATCCACCCCCTCGGGCACATTGAAATCAAAGACCTCCGGAGCAATTTTGTTGAATGCAATATTCCAGAATTCCAGGGTGGTCTCGTCGCCATAGGGGTTGATAGTTTTAACCTGTACAATGTGATCATTTTTTTTGAGAATCCGGATATGAATGGATTTGATTTCGGAGGATGGTTTTATAGGTTCCAGAATTAAGGTGACGTGATCGACATCTGTTGGATTTTCTCTTATATCTGCGCTGTATTGCTCCCTTACAAGGGAGATGTTTGACAAAAATGCACCACCGGCCCCAGCGGTGAAAAAGGCCCGGGCATCCCCCTTGACCACCTGATTTTCGTCGGGGCGGTAAATCCAGAGGGTATCGCCGTCTGAGATGATCTGATGCCGGGTGGGCACAAGATATTCCCAGCGCATTTTACCCGGATGGCTGAAAAAGGCTTTTCCCGATGCGGTTTCTGTTATTTCCAGGGCGGTGAGGGTGGAAATCTGATGAAAATCTGCACTGAAATCCCTGTCGGCATATTTCTTTTCCATGCGATTGAGAATCTCCCGGGTTTTCGGTGTTTCTGCCCGGGCATCTTTAATGCAGAGATCGCAAACACCAAGGAAAAGAATCAAGACTGTGAGGAAAAGCATTTTTCTTTTCATGACCATCACCCCCTTTTTTGACGGTTCGGTTGGCCTATCGAACCAATTGATTGATATCTTTTCGGCTGTCTCTGGCATAAAGCCGTCGAAGCTTGGGCTTTTCAATTTTGCCGGTGGCATTTCTGGGAACCTCTGCAAATATAATTTTTTTCAACCGTTTGTAGCGCGGCAGGCCAAGACCAAAGGTCTTTACCTCCTGTTTTGTCAGCTCCATGCCGGGCTTGACGGCAATGATGCCTGCGGGAATTTCACCTAGTCGTTCATCGGGAATGCCGATGACGCCAATGTCCTGGATTTTTTTATTCTGCATGAAAAAATGTTCGATTTCAACGGGAAAGATATTTTCGCCCCCGCAGATGATCACGTCTTTTTTCCGGTCCACCAGAAAAATAAATCCATCCTTGTCGCACCGGGCAATGTCACCGGTGTGAAGCCATTCATTCTTCAGGGTGTCTGCCGTGGCCTGGGGGTTTTTGTAGTAGCACTTCATTACGCCGGGGCCCTTGACAATGAGCTCTCCACTTTCTCCGGGGGGCAGTTCATTTCCGGACCCATCCACAATGCGGCATTCCCAGTCAAAACCGGCTTTACCGATGGCACCCACTTTGTGGTCATTGTCCATGCCAAGATGAACACAGCCGGGACCGGTGGATTCGGTGAGTCCATAGTTGGTGTCATAGTCATGGTTAGGGAAGTACTCCTTCCACTCTTTGATAAGAGAGGGAGGGACCGGTTGGGCACCAATGTGCATGAGCCGCCATTGATCCAGTTTGTATCTGGAAAAATCAATGAGGTTACGTTCAAAGGAGATTAGAATATCATGGGCCCAGGGCACCAGCAGCCACACAATGGTGGCCCTTTCTTCGGACACGGCTTCAAGTATCCATTCCGGCCGTACCCCTTTCAGGATCACGGCCTTGCTCCCCACCAGAAAACTGCCGAACCAGTGCATCTTCGCACCGGTGTGATACAGGGGGGGGATGCACAGGAACACATCTTCCCGGGTCTGCCGGTGGTGGTTGTTTTCAATGTAACAGGCGTGTTCGAGGTTTCTGTGGGTCAATAAAACGGCCTTGGGGGTACCGGTGGTACCGGAGGTGAAATAAAGGGCGGCATCATCTTCAATGGAGATGGAAACCGGTGGCGGGCTATCTGCTTTGGCACCGTGAATGAATATTTCATAGGGAATGGCGTAATCGGGACACAATTCCACAGGTCCTGTGAAAATCCAAGTGTGCACGGTGGTTTCAAGAAGGATGCGAATACCCTCCAGGCGTTCTATGAATTCCTGCCCAAAGATGAATACCTTTGCTTCAGCCACTTCGGTGCACAAACGGATTTTATCGGCCTCAAATCTGAAATTAAGGGGGACGGCCCAGGCTCCGGTGTTGAGAACACCAAAATAGATGGGCAGCCATTCCAGGCAGTTGGTCATGAGCTGCACCACCCCATCTCCCTTTTTAATCCCTTTTCTTACAAGGGCATTGGCCATGCGGTTGGCATCTCGGTAAAAATCGTTCCAGGTGATTTCCCGGCGCAGAGATTCTTCTGGAACCCTTTCAACCAGGGCAATTTCGTTTTTGTAAAGTCGGCTGTTCCTTGCCAGGATCTCGGTGATGATCATGGTGATATTCCTGTGTGAAATTTTATGAAGCCTGGAAGCAGATCCAGGATACATATGAAAATCCCGCTGTGCACCCGGTGCACAGCGGGATCTATATTAACCATCCAGTGGAATCAGAATTTATTTCTTGTTGTCATTGACTTCCTCAAAATCGGCGTCCATGACATCATCATCCGGGGCCTGGGCACCACCAGCCTGCTCTGCACCAGGGGCTGCACCTTCTTTGGCTGCCTGTTGGTACATGGCTTCGGCCAGCTTATGGGATGCCTGGGTCAGGGCTTCAATTTTATCCTTGATGGCCTGGGCATCATCACTGTCTTTGATCTGTTTGAGGGCTTCAACACCGTCTTCTATGGTTTTACGGGTGGCTTCATCTATCTTGTCACCGTGTTCCTTCAGGGTTTTATTGGTCTGATCAATGAGGGACTCGGCATTGTTTCTGGCATCCACCAACTCACGCTTCTTTTTATCTTCGTCAGCGTGAAGTTCGGCATCTCTGACCATTTTTTCAATTTCGGCTTCGGAAAGACCGCTTGCCGCGGTGATTTGGATGGACTGCTCTTTACCCGTGGCCTTGTCTTTGGCGGACACATGGACAATACCATTGGCATCAATGTCAAAGGTGACCTCAATCTGGGGAACACCTCGGGGTGCCGGTGGAATTTCAGACAGTTCAAACTGACCCAGAGTCTTGTTGCCGGTGGCCATTTCCCGTTCTCCCTGGAGCACATGGATGGACACTGCCGGCTGATTGTCAGCTGCCGTTGAAAACACCTGGCTCTTCTTGGTGGGGATGGTGGTGTTCTTTTCAATGAGTTTGGTCATGACTCCACCAAGGGTTTCAATACCAAGGGACAGCGGGGTTACATCCAGCAGGAGCACGTCGTTGACATCACCCTGTAGCACACCTGCCTGGATGGCAGCACCCATGGCAACCACCTCATCGGGGTTTACGCCCTTATGGGGTTTTTTCCCGAAAATTTCTTCCACCCGTTTCTGCACGGCGGGCATGCGGGTCATACCACCCACAAGAACCACTTCATTGATGTCACTGGCCTGGAGTTTGGCATCTTTCAATGCCTGCTGGCAGGGTCTGGAGAGATTATCTAAAAGATCAGCCACCAAAGATTCCAGTTTGGCCCGGGACAGTTTCACGTCCAGATGTTTGGGGCCACTTGCATCGGCTGTGATAAAGGGTAGGTTCACATCGGTTTCAACTGCAGTGGAGAGCTCCATTTTGGCTTTCTCAGCTGCTTCTTTCAGTCTTTGCAGTGCCATCTTATCCTTGCGGATGTCAATGCCCTGCTCTCTTTTGAATTCATCGGCAATGTAATCAATGACCCTTAAGTCAAAATCTTCACCACCCAGATGGGTATCGCCATTGGTGGACTTTACTTCAAATACGCCATCGCCGATTTCAAGGATGGAGACGTCAAAGGTACCGCCACCAAGGTCAAATACGGCAATTTTTTCTTCGCCTTTTTTATCCAGACCATAGGCAAGGGAGGCTGCCGTGGGCTCATTGATAATACGTTTTACATCAAGGCCTGCGATTTTACCGGCATCCTTGGTGGCCTGGCGTTGGCTGTCATTAAAGTATGCTGGTACGGTGATAACCGCCTCTGTTACCTCTTCTCCCAGATATTCTTCGGCCGTTTTTTTGATGTTGGCCAGAATAAAAGACGATACCTCCGCCGGGCTGTGCTGTTTTCCCCGCAGATTAATTCTTGTATCGCCATTGGATGCGGCTTCAATCTTATAGGGAAGGACATTGATGTCTCCCTGGATTTCTTTGGAATTAAACTTTCTTCCCACCAGACGTTTTACGCCAAATACGGTATTTTCAGGGTTGGTGATGGCCTGCCTCTTGGCGGTTTGACCCACCAGGCGGTCGCCGTTTTCCGTGATGCCCACAACAGAAGGGGTGGTTCTTCCGCCTTCGGGGTTTGTAATTACTTTTGCTTCGCCCGCCTCCATGACGGCCACGCATGAGTTGGTTGTTCCAAGGTCAATTCCGATTATTTTACCCATGATCTATTCCTCCAAATATGATGTATATATGATCTGTCTTTAATTTTCTTGTTTTGCAACGGATTTAGAAACCACCACCATGGACGGTCGCAGCAGGCGATCGTGGATTAGATATCCCTTTTGAAGTTCGTTGATCACCGTGTTTTCCGGGTGTTCATCGGTCTCCTGCTGGGTGACTGCCTGGTGAAATGCCGGGTTAAAGGGTTCTCCCTGGGATTTCAGGGATTTCACGTTGAAGGTTTCAAACAGTTTGATCAGTTCTTTGTGGGTCAACTGGATTCCTTCAAGGATGCTGGCGGCATCACTGTGCTTTTCCCCTGAATCAAGGGCACGCTCAAGATTATCCACCACCGTGAGCAGTTTCTTGAAAACCGATTCATTGGCAAATCGTCTGAAGTCCGCAAGTTCCCTTGAAGAGCGCTTCTTGTAATTGTCAAACTCCGCAGAAAGCCGCAGACAACGGTCCTGTTCTGCCCGGAGCTGTGTCTGAAGCGTCTCAATGTCCGGTTGTGCTTCGGTTGATTTGTTTTTATTGCAGGAATCTTTTTCAGATGCTGAATCCGTTGCTTCGGATGACGCTGCTTCTGTTTTGCTGTCACCGTTGACGGATTCTTTGCCGGTGTCTTCCCTTAGGGATTCATCTTTTTCAGCCAACATTTTCTCCTGATCCAAGTATTTTGATATATAACGTCTTAAAAAGTATATAATAAACATAGATTTAATTTTAGGAGAAAATAAGACCGTTTGATGCCATGTCAAGAAATAAAAATGGGGGAAGGGGTGGGCTTTAAGGAGAGACCCGGCTGGCTGGTAAATTGCCGGAATATTGCAGGACCGGGATCAATCCACGACACAGATGATATCACTTATCGCTGCTTCCTTCCGGATCTGACGAGGTTCATGACCTTCTGTTACGCGGCGACCGATCAGAATACCCATGGGGCAATTTAACACAGCACAGCCGGGAGATAAATTCTATACTTTAATTTGCTGGATTTTACAAGGAAAAACATTAAAATGTATACCCAATGGAAAAATGAATCTGTCCAGAACTTTCCCCATCCTCGGGATTGAGTTTATGCCCGTAAAGAAGTCCGATGGGTCCGATGGGCGTGTTGTATCTAAGTCCGGTACCCACGGCATATCGAAAGTC
This sequence comes from Desulfocicer niacini, assembly GCF_054657595.1. Taxonomy (NCBI): domain Bacteria; kingdom Pseudomonadati; phylum Thermodesulfobacteriota; class Desulfobacteria; order Desulfobacterales; family Desulfobacteraceae; genus Desulfocicer; species Desulfocicer niacini. The sequence goes on along the minus strand of NZ_BAAHYK010000004.1, from coordinate 33,659 downwards.
ATCCAAGGCATCTACCTGGTCAGTTTCATCAATTTTACCGGTGTCCAGAAAAAATGCCAGTTCAAAATTGGCGGGCAGATCAATGCGGGCTTCCAGGCTGGCGGACAGGGAAGTTCTTCCCCCCAGGGCATCATCATCGCTGTCCACACGGAGCATGTTCTCCTCAAATCCCCGGACGTCGGAGATGCCGCCCAGAAAAAAAAGCTGATCTTCGGCAACGCTATTGGCGGCCCCCAGGGGCTGGATATACCCCACACGTCCTGCCATGGCAAAGGTCAAGCCCTTAAAAGGGGATCTATAGTGCCTCATGTCCAGCTGATATTTAAGAAACCGGTCAAGGTCACTGTTGATCCCTGTGAACAGGTCCACCGAGGCAAAAGATAAAAATCCGCTGGTGGGTTTCAGGACGGAATCGCGCTTGTCCCATGCCAGGGACGCGGAGGTGATGAGAATGTTTCTTGTTTCTTCCTCTGCATCATTGTCTCCGTCATATTGAATTCTGTTTTCATATTTAAAGTTCAGACCCGCTGTGAGGCTAGGGGTGAGATCCCTTGAAAATCCAGAGTCTGCCCCCCAGGAACGGATGCCGAAATCCTGGTTTAAGGCCTGTTCATCCTCCTGATAAATGGTGAAGGTGGCAGCGATTAGGGTGTCCAGGAAAAAGGGGTCCCGGACCCCGGTTTCAAAGCGGTGACCGATGCCGCTGACATTGGCCTGCACCCAGGCATTCATGTCCCGGCCCATGAAGTTGGTATCACCGGTTTTTACCTTGAGATAGGCTTCGTTTTCCGTATCATAGCCTGCAGCGGCTTCCACATAATAGGGTTTACGTTCAGTCACCTCAATGTTGATGTCTGGCTGTGCTTCCTTTGCCTTTAGGCCCGGGACGGTTATTTTAACAGATGATACGGAATAAATTTCCCTGACACGTTTCTGGGTGGCAAACAGTTTTTTCAGGGAAAAGGGTGCCCCGGGGGTTATTTTAACTTTTTTCTGGATGGTCTCCTGCTTTAAACGCTGGTTGCCGGAAAAATGTACCGTTCCAAATCGGGTATAAGAACCCGGGATGACCTGCCAGGAAATATCTGCACGGGTTTTGTCCGGGTTCAGCTGGGTATCACTGGTGACCTTGACGTGGGGATACCCCCTTTCCGATACCAGTGCCGCCAATACATTGGAATCGCTTTTAACCATGTAATCCCTGAAAGGTTTGCCGGAGGATAAGGTCATGGCTGCCAGGGCTTTTTTGGGAGAGATAATGTCTTCCAGGCCCGAGATGACGGCGCTGTTGACCAGGGTCTGGATCCCTTCTACTATCTGGATGGTTATGAAGACCTGCCGGGGGGTGTCGCTGTGTTTTTCTTCGGGGGCCGAGACCTCTTTCTCTTCCACTCGGATTTCCCGGGAAATCTGTGCATTGAGAAACCCGTTGCTGATATAGACCAGGGAAATGGCATCCAGATCTTTTTTAAGGGTGTCTTCATTGAATCCGCCGGGGTCTAGTAGGCCCTTGGGCCGGGTGATCATGGCGTCCTTTATTTTGGCGGTATCAACACGGTTGTTTCCTTTAATGTCAAGGGCTTGTACCACCATTTGTCTTCCTTGGGTGATGCTATAGGTGACCTGTTTGATGCTTTCTGTCTTTTCCTTGAGGATTTCCGTGTCAAGTTTTACTTCCACATCTGGGAATCCTGCCTTTTTATATTTTTTTCGGATGTTGGAACGGCCCTTTCTCAGTCCCGAGCCATTGGGATCTCCCTTTTCAAAGATGGAGAGCTCTTTGTTCAGTTGACGTTGGGAAAAAAAGGTGTTGCCGGAAAAGACGATTTCGTACCGGGGGCCTTCCTGAATTGTGATGGCAAGAATGTGTTTTCCCCCACCGGTAATGGGGATTATTTCTGTTTCAATGGAAGCTTCCGCAAATTTTTTCCCACGGTAAAAGGAGATCAGATTCTTTACATCAAGTTTCAGCCAGTCTTCATTCAGGCAGTTCATTTGTCCGGGTAAAAGAGAGGTGCTCCAGCACTTCATGCGAAGCTTGAGTCGAGTGGTGGAAAAATGATTATTGCCTTTGAATTGAATGTTTTGGAGTCGGATGCAGTTTGTGGAAAGAGGGGTTGTTTCTGCCCCGGCGGGTAAGGTGATAAAAAATGCTGTCAGGGCAACCATGGTAATGATGAGAAAATTTTTCATAAATAATTCTTAATCTCCTGTTGGGCTTATTCCCATTTCCCCGGGCCGGAGCTTCTTGGCGATGGGGTGGTCAGGCTTGAAAATCCTCTGTTCCTTCAGGGCAGGGGGCGTTTATCTGAACTCCAGTCGATATTTCACTTCACCGCCAAATTTCCCCTGGGAGTCCTGAAATCCGGTGGCCGTCATTGTGTCGGTCATCTGATATTCGGCGGAGGTGGTCTGAATCATCTGGCCATCCTCGGAGGCCGTGCCATATTTCAGGGTCACCCGATCGGTGAGTTTTTTCCCCACGGTGAGGTTTACATTGCCCACACTGCCATTGCCCTCGGGGTCATCAAACCCCACTTCAAGGATATCAAGACCAGTGGCGGCCCGGACATTGTCCTGCACGGAAGAGGTGGCAAACTGGGCAAGAGCGTTCCCCGGAGAAAAGGTGGTTCCCCCCTCGGAGGAGATAAGTTCGTTGGTGGTTTTTCCCCTCAACAGGAGGGAGGTGATGTCGGCCTGTTCCAGTTGCGGGTCCGAAGCCAGTGAGAGCACCAGGGCATCCGGGGTGCCGGTGACGGACAGGGTAATGTCCCAGTCCCTGATTTCATGCAGGGCTTGGATATCAAGTTCCGGTTCAATCTTATACGGATTTATGAAATCAATGGTGCCCCGGGTCAGGGTAAACTCTTTATTGTAATGGTGAATGGTACCCGGATCAATGGTGGACCGCCCTGAAACCACCGGTGCCATGGGAGAACCCTGAATGCGTAGATCCGGATGAATTTCCAAGTTGGCAAGGTTGGTATCAACGATGAAATTGTTTTTGGCCTGGACAAAAATATCCAGGGTCAGGTTATCCAGATAGGGGTTGCCCTCTTGTTGTTGGTTAACTCCCTTTCTGGATCGCTGGGGATTGGTCACAGCGGAGATGATTTCTTTATTGATATTTATCTCCCGGGTCAGTTCCCCGGAATCAAGGACAATGGTGCCGGAGAGGGCTGATTTTTCCATGGTGCCGGCAAGGTTTAAATCTACATCAAACAGGGCATCAAGGCCCTCCGGGACGTTGACGGGTAGGGACTGGGCCGTGAGTTTTGCCGTGTAGGCCCGGGGCATGAAATCGGTGAGGCTGGTTTTGCCCGTGATGGAAAAGTTCCCCTGATCCAGAAAGCCTGTGATCTCTCTTATTTCCACCTGATCCCTGTTGGCCAGGATGGTGCCGTTGATGGCGTGAATTTTTGACGGAAAGTCTGGGAGGGTAACCCCCACATCATTGATGGATAGTTGCGCATTAAACCGGGAGTCTTTTATCTCTTTTTTGATCAGGGCCGTGACATCCAGGGAAATATTTCCGGTGAGATCCGGGAGGTCGTCGGCAAACTGCCGGGCAGCACTGACCGGAACCCTGGCACTGGCTTTGGCTGTGATATCGCCATCCACCGTTCCTGATCCCCCGAGTGTAAGGGTTCCCTGTTCGGGCAGAGAGGTGGTGAAAGGGGGTACCTGAAAGGTTTTACCCTGGAGCTGGGCCTTGATATCCGTTGAGGTGATATTGAATTTTTCCTGAAGAGCAATGGAAATGGTTTTGATGTCGGTGCGTACGTTGATGTTATCGAGGGCTTCGGCATTGCCGTCCAGGGCTATTTCCCCGGTGATATTGCCGGATATTTCGTCTTGTCCTGCCAGTTGAAACCAGGGGCTCAGGTTGGTGTCTTTAAAGAGCAGGTTGCCCTTGAAATCCCGGGTGCCCAGATTAAACCCGGCGGTGATGTCAAAATTGAGTCGCCCCTTTATGGTGGCATACTGGTTTTTGATGTCAACGCTGGCAATAAGGTCCTCAATGGGTTTTCCATCCACCGTGAAGGATTTGAGCGCAATGTCCCCTGTAACTTGTGGGTCTTCAAAGGTGCCGGTGGCAGACAGGTCGGCAAAAAAGATGCCGTCGGCTGGGCTTTTTTCCCGGATGAGGTTAAATCGGGAAAGGGGGATGCCGTTGGCATTGAGTTTTATGTCAAACTGGTGAAGGGTATCTGCCCATCCCACGGCATTGATTTTCCGGTTTTCTCCCAGGTAGATGTCCAGGTTTTCCAAAAAAACTTTCTGAAGGTCAAGACGGGCGATAAGATCTATTCTCTCCACTGATTCTCCAGCCACTTCAATGCGCTGGCCTGCCAGGGTTACCAGGGCTTTGGGGACCTCTTTGCTGCCATTTATGTCGGCCTTGAGAGTGAGGATTCCTTTAAGACCCTGATCTTTCAACGCACTGATATATGGACTCAGGTTTTCCAGGGCCAGGGGGCTTGAGGAGAGGGAGAGCTGGATCAGGGGATTTTTAAGGGGGATCATTTTACCCGGTTCCAGAAGGGCTATTTTTCCCAGAAGGTCTAAGCTGACAGGTTCCGATGACAGGGTGCATTTTTTGACGGTGAGGATTCCCTTGTCAAGGGAAAATTGGATATCTGCATCTGCCCGGGGATAGGGCCCATATCCGGCACCTGTGGCTTTAAGGGTTAGGTTTCCCGTCGGGGGAGCGGAGATCCCCCCGGAAAAGTCCATGGCCAGCTGGCAGACACCGGCAATGCCCTTGATGTCAAAGCTATCAAGCAGGGGGCCCGGCATGATGTCTTTGCCGTCAAGACGAATATCCCAGGCCAGGGCATCCAGTTTTTGTTCGGGGGAAAGAAATCCTGAAGGAAAGGTACGGGAGAGGTCCACCGTTCCTTTTGCGTTGACCCTGCCACTGTCATGGTCCAGAAGCAATTCACCGATGCGGCAGATTTTATCTTTCATGTCAATGTCAATGTGTGCCCGGTTGATGTTATGACCCAATATCTTTCCGCCGGGATAGTCCAGAAAAAGGGTGACCTCCGGGTTGTTTACGGGGCCTTTAATTGTGGCCCGGGCCGCAATAGTTCCTGAAATATCCGAGGTGTTTTCCATGGATTTCAAGGTTCGGGCAATGTCGCCGTCCACGGTCAGGTTGATATCTGCTTCCGGGGTGGAAAAAAGGGTATGGGCATTGCCTGTAAGGGCAAGGTTTCCGGCATCGGTATCCAGCTGGACATTTATATCTGTAAGGGCATCTTTTAAAAAAGCGGCGGTCAGGTTCAGGCGGTGGATGGTGGTGCGGGCCTGGGGAAGGTTGATGCTTGCGCTGCCCGTGGTCAGGGTGAGATCCAACTGTTTTTTGCCCAGGTTGCCCCGGCATTGAAGGGATAAATCCCCAACGCTGGTATTGATTGCATCGGGAACGGAAACAAAGGAGATAGTGCCATGGGTGATGCCAATGGTGTGGGCAATGATATTAAACGGCAGCACCAGAGGGGAGTCTTCCGGTTCCGGTGGGGCCTTTGTGGATGAAGGCGGCGCATCGGTGAGGGCGGCAAGGATGTTTAATATATTGGCACTGTTTTTTTCAATGGTGACGGTGGGATTTTCAATGGCGAACTCTTTTATGACAAGTTCCCGATTTAACAGGGCGGACAGATCCAGAGACAGCAGCAGGCGTTTGAAGTCTGCCACCGGGTTGTTTTCTGCAGAAACAAGTGATGCCCCGGTTATCTCCAATATGCCCCTGGCCGGGGACAACGTAAGCGTTTTCCAGGTGAGGCTGCCGGGAATGCGGTCATTGATGGTTTTTTGCAGCCGTTCAGTTCCCGGGCGGGACTCAATGTAGAACAGGCCGGAAACAAGGGTGATGCAGAGTAGGAGAGCCAGCCCCGCAAGGGTGGCAGCGGTGATGATGGATATTTTTTTCAGCATATGAATTGTTAGACATCCTCAAGGGCTTGAAGTTTCTTTTCCAGGGGCGCGGCTTTATCTTCCATTCCTTTTTCTTTTAATTGCCTGCTCAGCTCTTCAATCTGCTGTTTCAGTCTGGGAATGAGGTCGTTTCTGATACTTTCCTGGAGGGCTTGTCCCGATGTTTTCATCTTTTGGGTCAGTTCGTCGATCTGGTTTTCAAGTTTTTGGTATTGGTCGCTTTCAGGGATTGACTTCATGTTGTTCATCAGGTCGTCAAACCCGCTTTTGAACTTGTCAAAAAAGGGTGTCAGCCCCTGAAAAGGAGACGGGGGGGTGGCTTTTACCGTTGCCCCTTTTTCCAGTTTTTCGCCTCCTTTTTTCGTCAGGGTCATGAGGATGGCTTTTTCATCTTCTTTCAGGGGGGAGGGGATGATTTCAAATCGTGAATGCTCCGTGAAGGCTGATTGGAAGGCAGTATCAATCTCAACAGATACCAGAAAGTCTCCCGTGTCGGTGTATGCAATGTGGGTGACACGGCCCACTTTGTTTTGATCGAAAAACAGAGGGGCTTCTTTTTTAAGGCCCTGGATGTCGGAAAAGGACAGGTTCAGTAGAAAATTATTGCATCCCATGAGCAGCAGAAGCGTGAACAACATTATTGACAAGTGTTTTACTCTGTAATGCATGATGTCCTCCCTGTGGATCATTTAATGGATGTTCATAAAACCGGCATTGTTCGAGATTGGTAAGTGTTATGGTTACGTCCATCAGTTGAGTTCTTCTTTGGTTTTTTCCGGCATTGCAAATTTTATCACCGGAACCCCCTCCTTGTCCAAGAGTTTATCTTCTTCAGGTGTGGTGATTCCTCTTATGTTCTTGGGTTCTGATGCGCCATAATGGATTTTCAGGGCCTCCCGGGCAAAACCGGTTCCCACATTCTCAAAGTTTTTTTCCACGTAACGGGTCAGTTTCTGGTTGATTCCGGCCAGCATATCTTGTTGTTTTCTTTGAATGGATGTGGCCTGGGAAGAGGTTTTCACCGCCACGGGGGAGAGTATCTGCTCCACAGATGTGGTATCGCACACTGGGCATGATAAAAGACCCTGTTGGTATTGTTGTTCAAAATCGGCACGGCCGTCAAACCATCCTTCAAAGGTGTGGCCGTTAATGCATTCCAGATCAAATATAATCATGTTTGGCTGTCCTGGTGACCATGACGATGGCGTACCCCTGGGGGCGCATCGCGTTGTTGGTTGTAATGTTTTTTAAAAAACAGTACCTTTAGTACTATATCTCGATGTTCAAGTTTTTTGGGCCGCCTTTGCAAGAACGCGTCTAGCTTTTGTTATTGGCGTTATCCACCCAACCCGTTGCGAACCCAAAATATCATGGATGGTGCCAATAATGCAAATCTGACTCTTCACTTGCCACCCCTGCTGTGAATCTTATTGTCTTGTTAACGCTTTGAGTTTGTGGATGGTTTCAAAGGCATGGTCTTCCTCCATGCAGGGTAGCAGGGCGTTGTTTGTGAATACAGGGTTTGCTTCCAGGTCAAATCGGGAATGTTTTTTTGCCGTTTCCCACATGAGGGTGTGGGGAATGGGGGTATAATAAGCCAGCACCGGCTGTATCCCCTTTTCCTTAACTGCCATGATGGACCGGGCTACGGCCCGAGGGGGCTGCTCCGGTAGCGCGCACAACAGATAGGCACCGATCTGATCCGATGAAAAACCCGCCTGTTTCAAGTGATCCACCGCCAGGGAAAATTCATTGCCCCGGACTTTGTGATCCTCGGTGCGGGAGGATGAGACATCCGCTGTTTCAAGGCCCAGTCGGATGGTTTTAAAACCGGCCCTGAACATCATCGTTGCCACCTCCTGGCTGATCTGTCTTATGTGCAGGGCATTGGGTGTATGAAAAGACAGGGGCATGGCGGATTGGATGATTTTTTCCAGAAGGGGAAGAATATGCTCAGTGGGGTGGATGAGCAGGGCATCATCGTAAAATGCAAAGTTTGTTATTTCATGGACCCTGTGCCAGTGCTCAATTTCCTGGAACACCGTTTCCGGAGAGCGATGGCGAAGGCTTTTTTCCAGAAACGAGGATGCGCAATAGGTGCAGGAAAAGGGACACCCCCGGGAGGTGAGAATGGGGGCGTAGGTCATCTTTGAGACCAGATCCAGAGCCGGGTAGGGCAGGGCATTCAGCTCATTGAGATCATATTTCGGGGTAAAGGAAAATCCGGTGTGATGGTGGATGATGGCAGGAATCTGCACTTCGCCGCTGCCGGTGACGACCTCATCGGCCAGGGAAAATTTCCGGGCATGGTCCGTACACAAAGATGCGTATACGCCTCCTAAAATAACTGGAACCCCGGGGAACATTTCCTTGATTACAGCAATGGTTTCCTGTACCCCCGATGCCCAGTATGTCATCATGGAGGTGACAAAAATAATATCCGGCACAGGGGTGTTCTTAAGGTCTTGGCGGAACCAGTTCGGTTCAATGCCATACCGGGAAAAACGCTGACCCATGTGCCCCACACCCCGGGGTGGGGGGATTTCTTTTTTCAGGAAAGGGCCCCGGCCGTCATTTAAAATCTTCGCCCCTGATCCGGCACGGGGGTGAAACCTGTCCAGGCAGTCCAGGAATTTTACCGTCATGCCATGGTCCCTTAAAATGGCGGCAAGCCCCAGAAGCCCTAAGGGCTTGGCCCAAAAATCATAGGCGGCAAAATCGTGTATCCAGGGGTTGACACAGAGAATATGGGGAACTTTCACGCCGGGACTCACTCAAAATACTGCATGGAGGTTTTTTTCAATTCTTTTCGGCTAAAGAGCAGGGTGTAGTCGTTGACGGCGGTGGCCTGGGAAATCTTTTTTGCAATGGCGTGGCAGGTGGCCTCATCTGCGGCGTGAACCATGGTGTAAAGATTATAGGGCCAGGTGGCTGCCGGATCTCTGCGGTAGCAGTGGGTCACCTCCTGGAAGGATGCCATGATTTCTCCAACCTTAGTTGCCCGGTCTTCATCCACCTTCCATGCCACCATGGCATTGGCCTTGAATCCGGATTTCTGGTGTTTCAGGGTGGCACCAAACCGCCGGATAATGCCTTGCTCTTTGAGCCGGGTGACAATGGCCAGATATTCCGCCTCTGAGATGCCAATGGCCTGGGCCAGGTCCTGAAAAGGACGTTGACACACAGGAATGTTCCCTTGAAGGGAGGCCACAACTTTTTTTTCGATGTCAGTTAACATGCGTTTTATTATGTATTTTACCCTTTCATTGTCAAGTACTAAATTTTGTCGGGTTCTTTTTATTTCTGTCTGTTGCTGTGCCCTGCAACGAAAATGTTATTATGCCGCCTTCAGCGGTGGGGAGATCTGGAACACGGCCGTTGTCCGCCCGTTGACTCTTTATCTCCTGAAATCACCCACTGCCGGGGGGCTGAAGTTGACATGGTTGTGCTTATGTCCGTTCGGGGAAAAGAGAAAGAATACCTGCTTCGGATGCCTCACATATTCCCCGTTCCGTGATGAATCCGGACACCAGGCGGGCCGGAGTCACGTCAAAGGCATGGTTGGCCGCCGGACTGTGGGCCGGGGGGACCATCACCGTGGTTAGATGACCGTTTCTATCCAGTCCCTGGATGTGGGTGATCTCATGGGGATCACGGGTCTCAATGGGAATGTCTGCAATGCCGTCCCGCAGGGTCCAGTCAAAGGTACTGGAGGGCAGGGCCACATAAAAGGGGACGTTGTTGTCCCTTGCTGCCAGGGCCTTTAAATAGGTGCCGATCTTGTTGGCCACGTCTCCGGTGCGGGTGGTTCTGTCTGTGCCCACAATGACCAGATCCACCATGCCGTGCTGCATAAGATGGCCTCCGGCATTGTCGGTGATAACGGTGTGGGCGATGCCGTGTTTGCCAAGTTCCCAGGCCGTCAGGCGTGCGCCCTGGTTCAACGGGCGGGTTTCATCCACCCACACGTGGATGTCAAGGCCCTTATCAAAGGCGGTGTACATGGGAGCTGTTGCCGTGCCGTATTCCACCGTGGCCAGCCATCCGGCATTGCAATGGGTCAGGATGTTCACGGGACCCTCTTTTTTTGTGCGGGCAATGGCTTCTATCAGGGAGACCCCGTGCAGTCCGATGCGTTTGCAGTTTTCGGCTTCTTCTTCCACAATGACCAAGGCAGCGTCAAGGGCTGCCTTTAGTCTTTTTTCATGGGTGGTGTGGGGTAAAACCATTTCAAGTACTCTGTCCACTCCCCAGGCCAGGTTCACCGCCGTGGGACGGGCATCTTTGATACGCTGGCATTCATGGATGAGATGGTCGGTGTCCATCTCTTTTTTTTCCTGGCTTTCAAAAAGGGCGGTGTACACCCCAAAGGCACCGGTGGCTCCGATGAGGGGGGCACCACGGACAAACATTTCCTTTATGGCTTCAATGACGGCATTGACTGTGTCAAGATTGGCTGTGACAAGCCGGTGGGGCAGTTTTCTTTGGTCAATCACCCAGGGGGTTTGTGAGGTGGTACCAAACCAGATGGGTCTCATCTCTTTTCCATCAACCTTCATTGTTATCTGTATCCTTATCTTTAATTATACAAAAAGTTCCACCAGTTCAAATTTGTCCACATCCACCAGTCCTTTATCCGTGATCTTGAGGTGAGGAATCACCGGCAGGGCCAGAAAGCCAAGGGTCATGAAGGGATCACTGAGCGGTGAGCCCAATGCCTGGGCCGTTTCAATTGCCTTTTCCATCTCCTGGTGCACTTGGGCCATGGGGGCATGGGACATCAATCCAGCCACCGGCAGAGCAACGGAGGAAAGGGTTCTGCCTGCATTGACCACACTGACGCCTCCCCCCATGTTTACCACTTCTCGCACTGCCTGCATCATGTCCCCATCATCCATTCCCACCACGATGATGTTGTGAGAATCATGGGCCACACTGGAGGCAATTGCCCCGGTTACAATCCCCAGGCCCGTTACAAAGGCTGTGGCCATGCCGGTGTTCCCGGAATGCCGGTCGATCACCGCAATTTTTGCCATATCCCGTTGAGGATCTGCCACGGCATATCCGCCCCTTCCAAGGACATCCATGGTCTCATACCCTGTGACAACCTGATGGGCCATGGCCTTGATCACCCTTACCCGGGAACTTTTCTGGGGAATGGAAAAATTTATGGTATCCATGTTGACATCCATGGCGGCAAGGCAGGGGGACGAGGGTGCAAGTTGCTCATCAGGGCAGAGTGTCTCTCCTTTTTCAGACACCAGCACTCCCTTGGCATATACCCTTTCAATATCGAGTTTTTGCAGATCTTGAAAAATGACAATATCGGCCCGTCGGCCCGGGGCAATGGCCCCGGCATTCTGAATACCGAAATATCGGGCACAGTTGATGGTGCCCATCTGTATGGCCCGGATGGGGTCAAGCCCTAAGGAAATGGCTTTTCTGATGATATGATCCACATGGCCTTCAAAGAGGATGTCCCCGGGATGCCTATCGTCGGTGCACCACATCATGCGGGACCAGGTATGGTCGGTGATGGCTGGCATCAGTGCCTCCAGGTTCCTTGCGCAGGTGCCTTCCCGCACCAGGATGTGCATCCCCATGCGCAGCTTTTCCAGGGCTTCTTCACAGGTGGTGCATTCATGGTCGCTTTGAATTCCGGCGGCCACATAGGCATAAAGCGATTTTCCTGTCAGGCCGGGGGCATGGCCGTCCACGGGTTTACCCGCTTTCCCGGCAACATTGAGTTTGTCCATCACCCCTGGGTCTTGAAAAATGACACCGGGATAATTCATCATTTCGGCCAGGGCGCAGACCGATGGGTGGGAAAAAAGCGGTTCCAGGTCGGTGGCGGTCAATGTTGCCCCGGCGGTTTCCATGGCGGTGGCCGGTACACAAGAGGGCAGGGCAAATAGGATATTCATGGGCTGGCTACGGGCAGATTGTATCATGTATGTGATGCCGGTCAAGCCCAGCACATTGGCAATCTCATGGGGATCTGCAATGACCGTTGTGGTTCCCCGGGGGACCACAGCCCGACCAAAGGCGTCCGGGGTTACCATGGCACTTTCAATGTGCACATGGCTGTCCATGAATCCCGGTGCCATGTAAGCCCCTTTAAGATCCACTGTTTCCCGGCTCTCATATTCACCGAATCCACAGATGTGCCCCGCTTTAATGGCAACGGATTCCTGCAGGATCTCTCCAGTGAAGACATTGATAATGTTTCCATTGACAAACAAAATGTCCGCCATTTCTCTGCCTGCCGCCGCTGCAATTTTTGATTTAATATCCATTGTCATCTGTTTATCCTTTTGATGGCACTTATGTTCCGACCGTCAGCCTTCAATGATTTAATCCTGATCCAGTTGGCCCGTCAATCGTGATGAATGGCCCATGTAATCACTAAGCCCAACTTATCAGCTTTCATGCAACAATTCAATTCCGGGGTATCTTCTCCTCCAGTTTTATCAGCATAAAAAACTTGAAGGTCAAGTGTGAGCATAATAAGCAAAAAATATGTAACCCTTGAAAAAAAGCAGATTCCGATTATTATTATGATTAATATTTGCTTTGGATTGATCGTTATGATTGACAACTCGGAATATGTCGGGTGCCTGGGGTCAGCCTCGTGCTGATGTGCTTTGTTTATAACTGCCATGGGCAAACCTTATTCTGATCTCGTTCTGCCCACAACGAAGCATGAAAGAGTATTAGACTTACCTACTATTTCATATAAACCAAAGGGCACCGGGTAGTTGTCAATCAAAAGCATAACCATATTAGCCTGACCCCACCAGTTTGTGAATGAGCCATTCAGTTTATGAATGGTTTCCGTCTTTTCTTGACCCGATCGTATGTGTGTCCTTCAGTGTATTCCCCGCCCTTCATCGTTTGATCCAGATTTTAACTAATGCCCTACAGCAGAAATTAATGACCTGCAACAGAAAAGGAGTTTTTCTATCAGCGATTTAAAGGAGGTATCCATGAAAACAAATGATAACAGCCAAAAATACAGGGTGTATACCCAGAAGAATTTTAGAACCATTCCCCAGATGAACGAGATTGACCGGGAGGTGATGGACAACATGGCCGCTGTGGCCGAGGTATTTCCCTTTCGTGTCAATAATCATGTGATCAATGAACTCATTGACTGGACAAAGGTGCCCCAGGATCCGATCTTTCAGCTGACCTTTCCCCAGCCAGCTATGCTTTCTCCTGAAGATCTCAACCGCATCAAAGACCTTCAGCGCACCCCGGGACAGCAGGGGGCCTTGCCCCAGGAAGTCCGTCGGATTCAGGAGGCCATGAATCCCCATCCGGCAGCCCAGGTTGAAAAAAACGTTCCCGTTGAAAATGGATTTGAATTCAGTGGGTTGCAGCATAAATATAATGAAACGGTGCTTTTCTTTCCCACCCAGGGACAGACCTGCCATGCATACTGCACCTATTGTTTTCGATGGGTTCAGTTTGTGGGCATGGAGGATCTGAAGTTTGCATCTTCCTCCCCCAGACATCTTACGGATTATCTGTCTCTACATCCCGAGGTCAATGATGTCCTTTTCACCGGAGGAGACCCCCTGTTCATGCGGACCCAAACCCTGGCCCGTTACGTGGAACCCCTTCTGGCCCTTAAATCTGGTAATCTTACCAGTATCCGTATGGGAACCAAATCCGTGTCCTACTGGCCTCATCGCTTTCTGGGGGACAAGGATGCCGATGACCTTTTAAGATTATTCGAAAAAATCGTTCAGTCCGGCATTCATCTGACCATCATGGCACATTTTACCCATCCCCGGGAGATTGCATCTCCCCTGGTGGAAGCGGCTGTGAAACGAATTCTTGGTACCGGTGCACAGATGCGTTGCCAGGCCCCTCTGGTTCGTCACATCAATGATGATTCCGAAGTGTGGCGGACCTTGTGGAAAAAAGAGGTGCATCTTGGCATGATCCCCTATTACATGTTCATTGCCCGTAACACCGGACCCCAGGCGTATTTTGAAGTTCCCTTGGCCCGGGCCCATGATATTTTCACCAGAGCCTATGCCAACGTGTCCGGCCTGTGCCGTACGGTCCGGGGGCCATCCATGTCTGCAGCTCCTGGCAAGGTGCTTGTGGACGGTATCCCCGAAATCCATGGGGAGAAGGTCTTTGCCCTGAAGTTTATCCAGGCCCGGGATACCAGCTGGGTTAATCGGCCCTTTTATGCAAAGTTTGATGAAACGGCCACGTGGCTGGACGACCTTAAGCCTGCCTTTGGCCGGGAACGGTTTTTTTTCCAGGAAAGCTGATTTTTTAAGGCAATGGTACAAACTGGAGTAAATATTCTGCAGGATCAGGATATATCCCCGGCTGCAATCTCCTTGGCAAGGATCCGGACATCATCCATTATCTTATCCACATCAAGGGTGACAAGTTTTCTGTTCTCCATCAAGACCCTGCCGTTGACAATGGTGGTGGTGACATCACTTCCCCGGGCCGCATACACCAGTTGAGAATAGGGATTATACATGGGCACCATGTGGGGTGCCTGGGTGTCCACAACGATGATATCCCCCTGTTTTCCCACCTCCAGAGATCCGATTTGCCTTTCCAAACCCAGAGCCTTTGCCCCGTTAATGGTGGTCATTTTAAGGGCGGTTTTGGCATCCACGGCTTCGGGATTCATGGAAAACACCTTGTGCAGTTTGGCGGCGGAGTTCATTTCCCCAAAAAGATCAAGATCATTATTACTGGCGCACCCGTCGGTGCCAAGGGATACGCAGATTCCCTCCGCCAGAAGCACAGGTATCGGGGCCACCCCCGAGGCAAGCTTCATGTTGCTTTCCGGGCAATGGGCCATCTTGACATTGAATTTTTCTAATAACGCCCGGTCTTCCTGGGTGAGGTGTACACAATGGCAGGCCACCACGTTGGGACTTAAAACGCCCAGGTCTGCCAGGAACTGCACCGGGGTTTTTCCGTATTTTTCCTCAATGAGATTTACTTCGTTGCTTGTTTCTGCCACATGGATCACAAAAGGCACCTTACGGGTCCTGGCCAAATCAGCCGCCCGGGTGAGCAGTTCCGGGGCACAGGTGTATGTGGCATGGGGCTCCACCGCCACTGTTATCAGTGGGTGGTTTTCCCATTTTGCCATCATGGTGTTGACATACTCAAATCCCTTGTCAAGGGGGCCATAGCAGGGTGACGGAAAATCATAGAGCACCTCCCCCACCACGGCTCTCATGCCCGCCTGGTCGGCGGCTCTGGCCACCTCTTCTTCAAAGAGATACATATCACAAAAACAGGTGGTTCCGGAAAGCAGCATCTCCGCACAGGCAAGAAGAGCACCCCGGTACACCATGTCTGCCGTAATTCGGGATTCTGCCGGAAAAATGTGGTCATGGAGCCACACCATCAGAGGCAGATCGTCGGCCAGGCCCCGGAACAGGGTCATGGCGGCATGGGTATGGCTGTTGACAAGGCCTGGCATGATGATGCCCCCCCGGGCATCAATTTCCCGCGTGGGGATGGATGATGAGGTATCCTCCGGGTTGCCCACAGCAATAATAACGCCATCCCTAACCCTTACGGCACCGTTTTCAATGATTTTCATATCCGTATTCATGGTCAGTATCAGGCCGTTTTTTATTAATAGGTCCATGGGAGTTTTCCTTTTTTGGGAGGTGTGAAAAGGTAGATGCTGGGTTCTGGGTTTTTTAATGGAAATAACAGGATCTGGATTGCTTGTAAAGGGGGGTGATGTTGGGTTCCCAGGCCCCCTGAGTTTTTTTATCCAACGTCAGATGTTGTTAGGATTCGCCCATGGGGAATGGCTGCCCCAGTGTTATTTCGTTTTTGAGATCCCGGCAACATCCTCCATGGCCCGGGATGATTGAACCTGGAGCAAGTGCCCATGAATTAAAATTCAGCTAAATTGACTTTTAGATAGTTTTTAGATAAAATAACTAATTTTATTTAAAATGCATAAAATCGGCCTTGCAAGTCTCGATGCAGCTGATCTACAAATTTGATTTTACAGGAGAAAATATAAATGGGGCGATTTGATGATTTTGAGCTGCCCGTTGAAAAAGTTCAGGCATATCCCCTGGTTTTTGAGGCCTTGGTACCGCCGGAATGCAGTATCTTTCAGGATGTAAGGCGATATCAAAGTGTAACCTCCAGCCTGGATGTGAGAATCATTGATATTAATGGGAGAATTCCCCTGGAACAGGGAATGACCCAGATCCCCATGTCTAGGCTGTCCGGAGGTGCGAGAAAAGAGTTCATTGAATACCTTAAGCTGCGGGTGACAAGGGGAGATAACATTGGTTCCCGGTGGGTTTTTTTTCGCTCTGAAGATAAAAAAATCATAACCGCCTATGGAGCCAATGTGGTGTATAAGGATTCCCTCCAGGGGCAGTCCCGGGCCATTGCCCTGCTTAAAGAACTCCAGAAAGGTGGACCCAAAACCGTTTTTATGGTCAAGCTGATTGTGATTTTGGGAGTGGTTGCTCTTTTGTCCGCCGGTGGCTATGCCCTTTACGATAAATTTTTCACCGGTAAGACCTTTGACTTTTCCTTGGGAAGTTCTGATCCGGATTCCATGGAGATGACGTTTTACAGCCGCCATTTTCCGGAGGTGTATGCATGGCGGGATTCTGAATTGCCCGATGAGAAAAAAATTGCAGACACCTTCTTGAATCCCGATTATGTAAAGGATATTCTGTCCTGCATGAATCAGGACTCCTACCGGGATGCCTCGGACAGTGATATCAATTTCAAGGGTGACCGGCTGGCCCTCTTTGTTTATTTTAATTACAACCGGGACGTGACCAAAGCTCTCAGAAAATATGATATGCAGCTTTCCGGCACGGAAATGAACCGTCTTGCCCGGATTTATTCCTGTGAAGCATCGGGTTACACCAGTAATGTGTTTTATTTCAAGGTGGGGGATCTTAACATCAAGCATCCCCAGGTGAACCAGTTCCTAAGCGATAACATGATCTCCTATACAGATTACAAGCGACTGCGGGATTCCCAGGAGTTTTCCCAGATGCTCAAGGCAGATACCATTGATTTTAAACTGAAAAATTTCCTTGCCGATGTGTATACCTTTTCTCCCTTAAAGATCGAAGCCCCCTTGGAAGATATAGACTGGTATCTCCTGGCCGGGAGAAATGCCGACGGTAAATTGACCTTTGCCGGTTTTTTCCGGCGGGATGAGTCCACCCTGGTGCCCCGGCGCGTTGCTGCAGCCCTTATGGGAGGCGAATCAACCGGTGAGACCTATACCTGGTATGCCATTGACGATGATCAGCAGCAGGAATTAAAAATTTCCAAGACCTCGGCGGTGTATTTCACCGAAAAGGTTGGCCAATCATTTAAGCTGGCACTGATATCTGAAAAGATTGATCAGATGCAACTCAGTCGGATTGATTCCCATTTCCCCGTGGCCGTACACCGTGAACTGTTGATGGAAGATGCCAAGGGAAAGTATGGTATCCAGTGCTATGATCCGTTGACCTCTCTTGTGCTGTCCAATCTTATCAGCAAATCTTCCTTTGAAAAAACCAGCCATGTTACCCTTAAACGAGACCCCATCCAGGTCAACACCTCCCTTGTGCAGCTGTCCAAAGACGACAGTTCTTCCACCCAGGCTGTGAATATCAGCCCTGGCAGATCAGGAATTGTCTCCCTTTTTAAAGATGCTGACCATTTCCGGGGAAAGCTTGAAAATGGACGGACAGTTAAATTTGAAAGGGCGGATATCAATGTGTTTAACCCCTTTTCTTTCATGGTGTACAATGACAGTATCACCTTCAGTTACAAACATGAGATAAACGGAATGGAATTTCAAATCGGTCAGAAAAGACTTAGTATTAACAAGTCCGTGGATGGCGGATATCAGATCATGGAGCTGGATTAAACCGTGACGGAAATTATAACAAAACATCACACCCATCAGGATTAAAGGGCTTGGTCATAACCTGGGCCAATCGTCATCGTTCGGGCCGACGGGTTCAGGCTTGTTCTATTAGGGCCTTAGTATTTATCCGGCTCTATGCTTTTGACAACTGTCTGTGTTTCAAGACAGATTTTAACAAAAGTACAATAACCCAAGCCAGAACCCACCCCATGCGGTTCATGTTGAGACCAAGCCCGGATTAAACCGTTCTCAGGAGTAAAAAATCCCATGCGTTTTAATGAAAGCCGTCTGGCGCGGCTAAGAGATAGTATTGAAAGTATAATTGAAAAATTAAAAGCCACGCCGGCCCAGCAGATGGAAAAAGCGTCTTCGGTCATAACGGCTTGCAGGGAGTGCCTGGACCATGTACCGGCCACGGATACCCCGGTGTATGTACATATCATGGGCACGGACAAGTCCTTTAAAACCAGTTACCTCCTGGATCTGTTTGACCATGCTGACCTGGGGGAACTGTTTTCTGTGAAGGCCCACAATACTTCGGAGAACACTGCTGTTCCCTGTCTGGTGGAGCCCTCGGACACCGTAACACGCATTGTGATCCGTCAACTGGCCATCAGTACCGGCGGGATCATGAGAGATGATATTTCACCGGATCTTTTCGGGAAACTCTATGACCTTTCCCAGGGGGCTGTGCCCGGTGATTACCTGCTCCAGGTGCTGGTGCCCGCCGCCCAGACCCCCATGACTCTTCCGGTTATTGAGTATCCCGGGATCAAGGAGGGGGCAGATGCTCTGGAGTCCCAGCAGATTCTTCATAAAACCTTTGAAAAAAACCTGGTGGATAATCTTATCCGTTTTCCCGGCATCCTGGTGGCTTGTTTCCAGCATAAGATTGCCATTCCCCCGGGCCATCCCATGGACATCATACTGAAAAAATACCGTGAAGTGCTGGACACCGGTCCCCTGGACAGGAAACTGCCCCTGGTGGTGTCTTTGCAGGGTGAAAGTGCCATTGCCGGATATTGTGGCAATACCCATGTGGAAAAAGATATTGAAACGGATTTCAAGAGTTATCCTGCCTTTGACACGGTGATTCAGCTGGTAAATCCCTGCAATGATCGGTATCCGGTGACCTTCGGAGAACCCGGTCCCTATGTGGATGGCTGGATTTCCCGACTGAGCCGCTACAAAGATCTTGAAGAGATTCAGGATAGCATTACCCTGGATGGCGGCATTGCCTGGTCCCGGCATCTTCTTGAATCCATCTGTGTCGGTGAAACCATTAAAGAGGCCCTGGATATTATTTTTCTTATGCCCTGGATGGATACTGCGGAAAACTGTCTTGCCCATGCCATGGCCACCCTCAATGAAATTGAAACCTATGACGAGGTATCCGAGGTAAAAGAACGGATGCGCAGGCTGATTGTCCAGGGACGGTATCGTTCCATCAGAACGTATTTCAATAATGAGATGGCCACCCAGGCAGATGGTCTTGTGGAAAATCATCAACGATTCTGGACTGGGGTCTTTGCCCAGTATCTTATGCAGTTCTTTGATAATGATGCCATGTGCCGAGGGGTGTCTGAGGCTTTGTGGGAAAATCTGAAGGAACGACTGGATGGTGGAAACAAGGGTTTCCTGGGCACCCGGGAAGAAGATTTGCCCTATATCATAATGAACAGTGCCGAACTTTATGTGCCAAATGCCCTGATCAGGGGGGACATTGCGCTCATGGGAAGGGTACTGGAGGACGTATAATGTTTTTTGATTTTTTTAAACGAAAGAAAAAAAAGGTGGATGATTTCCATCTGGAGCTGGCGGATGACAATCGGCTTTATTATGAAACCATTGCAGGCAGAACCTCACGGGATCCCAATAACCGTGAAGAATATATTCTGTTTGTGGATTTCGGCTCCTACCGCACCTCTGTGCTGTGCTGGCCCTGCAGTTTTGGCCGGGACAAGATCACCGATACCTGGCAGTATGTGGTGCACTATGAGAACGGCAAGGGCAATGGCGGGGGATTTCCGTCGGCCTTCATCAATCCACCTTCCGGGGATGAGCGGGATTTTGCCTTTGTGGATGATTTTGATGACATCAATGTCTCCAACAGCCAGATTGTTAAAAGTGCAAAATCGGTGTTTGCCAGCAAGTTTGCGGCTTACAAGGGAAATGTGCCTCAGTTTCGCATTTATATAAAAAAGGTACTTGAGGAGAGCTTTAAATATATCACGGCCCCAAAGGAAGGCCGTCCATGGAATGGACCTGCCGTTCCGGTGATCACCGAGATCCGGGTGACGGTGCCGGATCTTTTCATAGAGAATCTGAGAAATGGCTACCGGGAAAGCATCTATTCCGTGTGCATGGAGTTTGCCGCTCACAACAAATGGAAGGTGCTTTTACCCCCCAATCTGAGAGGCCTTAAAAAAACCTTTGTCAACATTTCCGCCGATGAAAGCGGATCATGCGAGTTGTATTTTCTTAATCTTATCAAGCTCATGCCCTTCTGGGATCTTTCCAGCGAAAAGGACCGCCTGCCGGATTTACAGGAGGTGGCCTTTCTTTTTTCCCAGAAACGCAACGCCCTCCAGGAAAAGAAGAAGGGGCTTACCTTTGTGGTGTGCCATGTGGACATCGGCGGTTTGACCACCGATGCCAGTATTTTGCTCATGCGCTCCTTTGAAGATCCGGATCTTGGTATCACCACCACCCTGAAGCGAAAGGAATCTTTTTCAGAAAAAAAGGCAGGCGAGTTTTTTGCCGAGCTCTTTAGAGAAACCCGCCATGCCGATGATGAAGAAAAATGGTGGGATTCCGATGTCTTCATTGAAAGAGAATTTTCCCGATTTCTGGAATTGTTATTTGGCAAGCAATATGCGCTTCTCCAGGAGTGGCGAAGGGAACAATGCCTGGACGGGATCTATTTTTTGATTTCCGGACGTCCCACCAAGGCCCCCAAGGTGCGGGAGATCATGTCCCGGTTTATTCTGCGGGAGTTTAACAAGGAAGAACTGTTGCTTTTGCCTGAGCATTGTCTGTTCATGGCCGACTATTACCATGTGGGCAAAAACCAGGAAGGGGAGCGTTACGCAAAGAAGATTGCAAATTTTGAAAAGCTCATCACCATCCTTGGCAATGTCTATACCCTGTATGACGGCTATGAAATTGATTTTGACGAGCACCGCTATTACATCGCTCTGGATGTGGACACCCGTTACACCAATCGCATGGAAATCCTTCCCGGCAAGCAGTACAACATGGAGGATTTTGAAAACTACCAGAAGGCTGCCCAGCGAAACAATGTTTTACATCTGGCTTTCACCCGCATTGCCTCCGGGGAAAATGCCACCCGATTTCTGACGGTGAAGAAAATTGCCCGTCAGACAGCCTATCCGGTTATTAAGATTGCCGACAAGCATGAATTTGATGACCAGGCATGGATTACGCCTTCTTTGATTATCACTAATCTGGAGCAGAACGACCAGGCCTTTGATTTGGCCTGGGCTTCACATGTCTGATTAAAGAGGCAGTGGGGGGGGCGATGATCTCCGTAATAGGTGGACCAGCGCCTCCCAATAACAAGGATGGCTTGTGGCTTGCAGTTAACAGAGCAGACCAAAGCAGATATCAGGAAACAGTCGGGGAATTTGGTCAAGGGTTTATTGATTGCGGCACAACTTCCCAGGAGTTAAGTTAAGAGCGGCACTGATACCACCTTTTTCCCAGTAAGACAGCCTTTGGTACGCCTTCCGCCATCGGGCAGCTAATAATGATGGCAGATTTTTTACAAGATCCTCTATTTTGAAAAACATGGCGTTTATAAAAAATATGTGGGGGATTCAATGTTATGGTTTCGTAAATTCATTACGTTCATTTTATTGGCAACAGGAATAGCCCTGCAGTTTTTGCAATTTCCAGTTAGCCTTGCAGGTGAACGAATAAAAAAAATGTTGATCTTGGAAATCGAAAATACACCCTATACCAGGCTGAGTGCTGCAAAGCGCTTTGGTGCAGATTTTATAGAACTCAGTTATGAAAGGCTGTCGCACCAACCTGAAGTACGGGAAGTTTTTCTTGGTTTGATGGACAGATCTGGAGGTGGGTGTGTTTCCAGTTCCCAATGGGCCTCTTTCTTAAGCACATTTCAGCGCACTGAAGCTGTTGGGACAGGAATAGTGTTTTCTTTTAATGAAGGTATTTACCGCATTAACAGCGTGGAGCGATTATTAACCCAGGATGTTGCTGATACAACTTGTTTAGAAGTTTCTTTTCTTGCCAGGTACATTGACAGCAAACAAGACGATGTTCCCCAGCTCAGTGAAAAAGATTTTATGGACTATCCCGGAATAAAAGTGGAGCTGGAAGGGCTTTTAAAAGGAACAGTTCCCAATGAAAAAATACTCAATATTACGCCAAAACTGTGGAAGGGTTTTGCGCAGAAATTTCTTGATCAAGACTCATTCAGGCCCGCCTTTACTTATAACAGCAAACTTTTTATCAGTGGAACAATTGATCAGCCGGTACCATGGACCTTGAAAATCCCCTGGCTTAAGAGGTTTTGTCAAATTTTAGGTGCAATGGCAATACTACTGGGGATTGCTGTTGGGATTTCTGCCCATCGATTGGCCGGGAGACGACAAGGTATCCCTGTTGCGTCAGTCTGGCTGAGTGTTCTTTGTGATACTATCCTTCTTAGCGGATCTGTTTTTTTCTTTGCGCTTTTCATCGACTCTTTTTGGATAAAGGTGCTGGGGCAGCCATCCCTACTTGGTATCGTCCCCGACTGGCCCTCACAACAGATGATTACGGGCCTGCATTTTGTTTCTATTCCTGCAGTTTTTATTGCTTTGCCCTTACTCTCGTTGTGGTTCACCAGCCTTTCTGCCCAACGTATTCATATTGATGAAAAAGGTATTACATCATTTGGAGCACTTGGCAGCAGACGGATGGAATGGACTGAACTGAAGGACATAAGCGTCGAAGAACAGCAAAACCCATTTGCTTTTACGGTGGTGGATTTCCGGAGTCTTCAGCGGGTTCTTTCCCTCAAGGGTGTGGATAAAGAAATAATCATCAACCAACCTTCATCCAGCCAACGTAAAGTTTTAATTATACATTTTTTTAAAAAATATGCGCCACAAGGTGTGAGCCAGAGCCAGATTATCAAAGAACTTGATAAGTGGTAACGGCCTGTTGCCGTTATGTGGAGGTAGCCATGGTCGATTTCCCGGATGCGTATTCCTGGTCAAGTTGTGCGCTAAAGACCGCCATCAAAAAAGAATTCTGTCTTGATTTTGATCCCTGTTATTTATAAAATCCATGGAAGTGGAAAAAAACATCGGTTTCAGGCTTGATCCGGAAAGGGACCATCTTGGACTTGATCAATCTCTGCATGGTGAACGGGGGTATGATTTTGCCTGATTTTATAAGGGGGCGGCATTTTTTGGGCAGGAATGGAAAGAAGAAAAAGGGGACAAACAAATCTGTCCCCTTTTTGCTTTAGACCAGAAAAGGACAGCTTTGTTTATAATTATCAACAACAATGATGTGGGGACGCAACTATGGTGAACTACAAAGGTATAAATCATTTGGCCATGGCTACGGCGGACATTGACATGACCATCCGCTTCTGGAGAGATCTTTTGGGAATGAGACTTGTCGCAGGGCTTGGACATCCGGGATACCGCCACTATTTTTTTGAGATTTCACCATATGACATGATAGCTTTTTTTGAATGGCCTGATGTCGAAAAAATTCCTGAAAAAGACCATGGTGCCCCCGTTAAAGGTCCCTTGGCCTTTGATCATGTTTCCCTTGGTGTTGAAGCAGAAGAAGATCTTTGGGCCTTAAAACAAAAGCTTGAAGCCGCAGAGTTCTGGGTTTCAGAAGTCATTGATCATGGGTTTATCTACTCCATCTATTCCTTTGACCCCAATAATATTCCCATTGAATTCAGCTATGCAATTCCAGAGGTGAGTCTTCGAAAGCATCCTGAAATGGCTGACACCAGCCCGTCGCCCATGGCGGTTGAAGGGCCGGAACCCCAGAAAGGCAGATGGCCGGAAATTAAAGCTCCCATTCCAGAAGCGGACCGGGAGGTTTATCCTGGTGAGGGGATTATTTTACGCGAAAAATAATGATCTATATTTAATACCTGCGCCAATTATATTTTTAAGCAGGTTCCAAAAATAACATGGAAATAATAGATAAGAATTCGAAAGATCTCATCAATTCAGGGCTTGATCACAACGTGGGCCATTTTAGGGAGGGGTCAGTAGGGAGGGGTCAGGCTTGCGTTATTGGCGTTTTTGTTTAAAATTGCTTTTAAACCCAGGCGGTTGGCAAAATCACAAGAACACAAGCCTGACCCCGTTGGCCCATCAATGGTTACGGGTGGTCCATCTTGTGACCAAGTCCTCAATTCACATGGCTGGAATCATACTTTATCATGTTGAGATATAATCCGGAAAACAGCAGATACAATTCTGCCATCTCTGCACCTTGGACATTTACCTGGTTTTTTAAAAGTCTTCCGTTTCTTGAATTGAAATCCACAATCCTGGCAATAATAGGGTTCCACATCTATTCTTTTCTTATGGTTTTTAACTGTTTTTTCTATGGATATCAGATGATGGTAAACATCTTTTTCTATAATACCAACCGATTGGGAAATTTCCCGTACCGTCATGGGGCCGTTCTCAAGACGACTTATGATTTCCTGCCTGATGGTCTGTGTTTTTTCATTGCTATTAAAAGATTTCACCATGAAAAGAAGTCTCCTTAAAATTGAGCTGGTTAGTTGACTCCGCGGACTCTTTAACTCTGGACGCCATCGGCCGCATCCCGCAGCTTGCTGATAAAAGTGCAGCAGCTGTTGAACCGGATTGGTATACATTTGTTTTTTGATTGCGGATGGCCCAAATTCATCTGTAACCCATCAAATTTGGCCGCATTAGCAGTAGATGTCAAGTAGGTTGTGGGCTGAAAATGTAGAAAAAAAATCATGAAGGGGCATCACCTTGAAAAATAGCGTTGAGTGTTGCGAGCCATGCTGTATAATAAGGGCTGACAAAAGAAATAGTTCCATCCGTCCGGGAAAGGTCCTGCGTTTGTCTAAATGTCTGGTCGATCTCCTGAAAGCTGGTTTCTCATGTAAGACAGTTATGACCTTTTGCAGGCCATACAGTCTGTAGAGGCGGAAGCCCTGGCAATACGGGCCTAACTTTCTATTATCCTTTAAATTTCGGGGACAATTTACGCGTGGTGTATACCATACAACAAAATCAAACGGTGAACTCAACCATTGAAAAGGTGTGGGAATTTATCAGTAATCCCGCCAACCTCAACGGGATAACGCCCCCTTCTCTGGCCTTTGAAATAAAATCACCGTTACCCCAAGAGATGTTTAACGGGCTTTTGATTGAGTATGAGATTAAAATCCCCCTGTGGGGACGGCGCACATGGGTGACAGAGATCAAGCATATCAGACCCCATTGCTCGTTTGTGGATGAACAGCGCCTGGGACCCTATTCTTTCTGGTACCATTATCATGAAATCCGGGCTGTGGACAACGGTGTTAAAATCCTGGATCATGTGACCTATTCTCCGCCATTTTCTCTGCTTGGCCGGGCGGTACACCCGTTCTTAATAAGACCATTGCTGGATGAGATTTTTGATTACCGTCGGGAACGTTTTGAGGCTATTCTCAAGTAATAAAGAAAAAGTGTAGATACCTGTTTTTTCAGGCCCCTTTTTTTAAAAAAGAGCAACCAGATTTTAAGGATTAAAAATGAAAGATTTGATAAAAATTGTATGTGCAATCATTTTTCCACCAGTTGCGGCTTTTCTGCAGGTTGGCATAGGGAAACACTTCTGGATCAATATTGTATTGACCATACTGGGTATTATTCCAGGCATGGTTCATGCCGTATGGATCATTGCGAAAAATAAAAAATAACGGACTTGATCATAATATCACACTAAACATTGGCCGGCCATCATAGGTGATGGATCACCGGGGCAGGCGTGCTGCCTGCTCGCCACGTTGCAGACAGAAGTACCGCAATAATCATGATAAAATTGGAAAATATGGAAGACAAAATACCTGCATTAAAAGATATTTATGAAACCTTTGCCCGCAAGGCCAATGAATCAAAAAGAGAACAGGCCTGTGTAAAGGGGTGTGGCTTCTGCTGCAAGGAGGCTGGAAGCATTGACATAACCACCCTTGAAGGCCTGGCCATAAGAAACGCCATGAGAGCCCTTCCCCGGTCCCGGCAGAAAACCCTGACAAAACTTTTCCAGCAGGAGATCAAAAAAAGGGAAAAGGGCGTTGTCACCCCCTGCCCGTTTCTGATGAAAAATAGCGCCTGCATGATCTATGAGGACAGGCCTTTCTCCTGTAGAAGAATCTATTCCACCCATGTGTGCACCAGGGAAAATCCTCCCATGGTCAGCCGTCAGGTCATGGAAGATGCTGCTGATGCCATTAAAGCTCTGCAGGAGCTGGATATCACCGGATATTCAGGACATCTCTCCTATATTCTTTACATGTTATCTATCCCCCAGTTTCTGGATACCTACCTGAAAGGGGCGTGTAAACCCGAAGAGATCATGGTGTTTGGTAAATCCCACAGGATCGTCATTAACAAGATGGTGGTCTAAAATAATGAGTACCGTTGATTTTTTGGAGGCAGATGCGGCCCAGGTGCTCAGAACCCGGGAATCCGACGTAACCAGGGCAGTCCACTCCAGCCTTATCATGCGTCCCATCTATGAGTTGGAGGCCCGCAGATTCACCATTATTTCCACCAACACTTCTTCCTCCATGGACGATGAACCAGAAGATGGGGCAGATATCCGGGAGTTGGTGGATCTCATGTGGGTGGCCTTTGCCATACTTGACAGCGTGTCTGAACTCACCGAGTACCACGTGGGGGTTACCCGAAAAGAGGTGCTGGACAAGGTCACCCCGGCCATTGAAAATCAGATCCGCAGCGCCGGAGAAGAGATTTCCCGGGAAGCATTGCTGAACCTGCTCAAAAAGGTGTTTGACCACCTGGTGAACCGGGATAATCGCTATCTTCCTTTCAAATATCGCTATTTTGATGGGGCCTTCGGCACCTTTAAATCTCGTCGGTTCTGGTTGATTAAAGCCGTGTACACGGACAAGGGACAGGATAGCCTGTTTTCCCTCACAGAAGAAGGGTATGCCGCCTACTTTGGCCTCCATGAAACCAGTGCCCTTGACTCCACTGCCATCGGTAATCTTCGTATCAAGCTTTTAATAGAACGGGGCAACGTGGACGATGCCATTACCGTTGCCGAGCAGAACAACAAGCAGTGTACCAGAAAGGCCCACGAAATAAGAAACATCCGCCGGGCCATACAGAGAAACATACACTCCATTGATTTTGAAAAGGTCAATGCCATGGCCGACCAGGGGGCAGGGCAGGCCACCCAGATTCAATTTGAGAGCAGCCGTCTTCATCACATGGTGCTTGATAACCTTTTGATGACAAAGGATGGGGCCCAGGAGAATAAACTACTTCAACTGGCCCGGCATCTTAAAAAGTTGAATCGCCGCCAGATGGAGCTGGTGAGGGAATTGCAGCGCCTACCCGATGATTATCACGAGAACAGCCATAAACTGTTCAGAAAACGCATGTCCGGAATCCTGCCGCCCATGGATGAAGTGTTGAGACGGGTGTGCCGCATGGAAGAAAACGATGCTGCCGCCGTGGCCCGGGAGTTCATGGCCCTGTTTGATCCCCCGGTTCAAATCCCCCTGTTTGATCCTGGTGCCATAATTGATACCATGAGCCAGGCCTTGGAACGCCGGGGGAGCACCGGTGATAAAGTGCTGCCCCTCCAGGAGGTTGACGGGGAATCCATTGTCCATTATGAAACAGAACTTACAGAAGCCTTGATGGAAAAAGCAGTTGTCATGATTCAAGATCGGGTCCGCACCGCCGAGGGCACCATGATGGAAGAGCTTCTGAAGGAGGCCATCCTTGAAGGGGGTGACATCCAGGAAATTAACCCCAAAGAGCCCACGCCTGAAAACAAGGGCCACCTGTTGCCCATGGGCGTTGCCATGACCGTGTTTCAGGCCATCATTGATCACCGTATCGGTGGGCGTAATGGTTTTCTGGTCAAGCTTGCCTCCCCGGCAAGGCAGTTCTCCATGACCCTGCCCGGTGGCAGGCTTTATCGTGGTCACCATCTGGTTTTGGTTCCTGTCAATTCAGACCCATTCCTTTCCCCCAAAAAATAAGTGAAAGATCACCATGGAAAATATTTATGAAACAAGCCGTCTCGTCTATCTGAGTCTGGCCTACAGCAATGGTAATAAGCGCATAATCACAGAGCATCAAACTGAGCTGATGGAGCTTCTCCAACGCTTCCAGGCAGAAGATGCCTTTCGTCAGGCAGTCATGGAAAACCTGCGGGCCATGGAACTCCAACTCCTGGAGGTGGAGCCCATGGCCCTGAGGCTGTCGTCCAGAAATTCCGGCAGTTTTTTTGCCACCACCCTCACCGATTACGGAAGAATGTTGGCTCGCACCCCCCTTAAAGCCGGCGAATTGCTCTGTGTGCACTGTGCCGTGGCCACGGCGTTTTTTCCCACAGAATCTGACCTGGATGCGCCGGTGGAGGATCTGGGGGTTATCGTTCCCGGTGATGTCGTTGAGATTTTGCGGCAGTTTGCAAAGGCCGAAGAGCGCATGGATCCGGAAGACGAGATTTTTCACCCGGAGGTGAGAACCGCCGCCGGAAGACTGAGGCAGCTTCCAGAAGAAAACCCGGACAGCAAGCGGGCCGTGGGGGGCAACAGCTGGCTTGAGCTGATCATACGGGTGCTGGAGCACTTGGTGGCAACGGGTTATCTCCTGGAATTTCAGGAACAAGGGGATGAAGTGGTGGAGTATCGACCCACCCCCGCCTATCAGAGTGCCATGAGAACGGCCGCTGTATATGCGTTCCATGCCTTCCGGGAGCTTGTGGCGGATCAGAAAGCGGTGGTATCAGCAGGGAAAGATCGGGAAGCGTCACCCCGGGACCCTTCAGGGGAGATGAGCAATGTATAAACTCAGCAGATTTTTTGTAAGTGATATTGTGGCAGGGGAGAACATTCTCAGAAATGGTTTTTTCCCCATTTTAAAGACAAACAGCCGGGCCGATCATGGGATTATTGTGGCGGCCAACGGTTCATGCAAGACCACGCTGCTCTCCTTTCTGTTCAGCGTTTTTGCCCCTGACCGCCGCCGTTTTGTGCAGTATCTGCAATCCAATGGAGACAAGAGCCTGGAACAATACCTGGTGCCCGGCCGACCCGCCGTGATTATGCTGGATCTTTCCATCAATCTGACACCCACCCTTTTTGATGAAAAGCCACGGGAGCACCTTGTGATCGGGCAGCTCCTTTATCGTGACAGGACCGCCCCGGACAAGATCCGGCGAAGCTATTTCATTGCCGGATCTGATGCTGCCGATTCGATTACCCAGGCGGCCGATTTTTTTGATGGCCTCCGTCTGCAATGGGAAGCCCTGTCGGCGAGCAACAGCCCCCATTCAGCCGTAAAGGAGTATCTCAACGACAAGGTGTTTCAGACGGACAACCAGACCGAGTGGACACAAATCCTTGAATCCCTGGGACTTGATCCTTGGCTGATGAATCGCCAAGTGGATTTTTCCCGCAGTGAAGGGGGCATAAAGGAGTCGTTTAAGTTTAAAAGTGAAGCCGAGTTTTTAAGTTTTTTTCTGGGATGCGTATCTGATCTTGACGGAGCCATGGCCATCCGGAAAAACACGGCCCAGACCATTGACAAGATGAAAAACCGTCCTGAAAAGAAAAAGCAGCTGGCCGCCGTTATTTTACTTAAAAAAAATCTGGAGACCTTTCACGAAACCGGCAGACAGTGGCGGGGTGTTCACGGGGAAATGGAGGAGAGCCGGATTCAGCTGGGGGAAGCGGTCCATTTGCTCACATCTGCAAAAAAAGAGGCGGTTCTGGTCCTTGAAGTAGCCGATGCCGGGGTAAGACAGACCTATGACAGGCAAAAAGTTATCAAGGGTGAGTTTGAGACAGCCCAGGCCAATCAAGTGAAGATTGAGGAGATAACTCATGACCGGGAAGTTTCACAGCTCAAACGCCTGATCACCGAGGCGGATGGGCATCTGAAAGACTGTGAGGCCGAACGTATGGCCCTCAAGGCTGCCGATTTGATGGCGTCATTAAGACAGCTCAAGGCCGAGTGGGAATCCAGGGAAAAAGCCCTGGCCGGTAAAGATTCCCAGCTGGAACCGGCAAGGCAGCAGACGGATTTAAGGGCGGCCCAGTACCATGTCCACCTGGGAAGTCAGCGCATGGAGAACGAATCCGCCATCCGCTCCATGGAAAAAGAGCGAGGTGACACGGAAAAAAAACATGAAGCCTTGAAGGAAGACCTCAAGGCTCAGGAACGAAAAATTGCACGCCACAATGAGACTCTCACCCGGCTTTCCGCCCAGGTGGGAGCTGCCCGGGTGGCAAGGAAGAATCTGGGGCTTGCCTCCGGGGAAAATCCCGGGGAAAGTCTGGCAGAACTTGAGCGGCAGATCCATGCCAGTGGGGAAAAAATGGCACAGGCCACAACCCGGCTCCAGGAGATGGAAGAACGACAGCAGCGGAGCCAGGCCCGTTTTCAGGAGCTGCACCGCTCCCGCATCCAGGCAGAGGAAGCCCTGAAACAAGTCCAGAAATCCATGGCAGATGAAAAGCTCAAAAGGGATAAGCTGCTGGGGGATGCCCATCTTATACGCATCGCCGGTTCCGCAAGCTTTGAACCCACCCGGGCGGATCTGTCCACGCGCCTGGGGGAATCCATTGCCCGCAGCCGCACCCGCACCGAAGGCCTTCAGGAACAGCTTCTGGAGATGAAAAACGAGCTCAGACGTCTGGAAAACATGAACTGTCTTCTGGTGGATGCCCAGGTGTCAAGGCTTGTTGCTTACTGCACCGCCCAGGGGGTTTCTTCTTCTGAAGTACAACCCTTTCTGGATTACCTTTCAGGCATGGATAAAACCCCGCAGGAGATTGCCAGGGTGGTGGAAGGTGATCCTGGACGATTTTCAGGTATCATGGCCCTTACGGAAGAGGTGATGGAAAAGATTAAAACCCTGCCTGTGCCCGACTGGCTCCACAAGCCGGTGGTGATGTCAACACCCCGGAATATGGAACGGGAGTCGGTTGCGGCATATTGTGTGATCTCCCCCAAAGACCCCATGGTGTACAGTAAATCCTACCTGGAGGAGCAAAAAAAGTCCCTTTACAGGCAATGCGATACGTTAAGGGAACAGGTGGCAGAACGGATTTCTAAAATTCGATCCATGGAGGCCACAGAGGCCCGGCTCCGGGAATACCGGGCACAATATCCCGATCTTGTTGCTGTGGAAGGCCTGTCCCGGAGTCTAGAATCGGCACGGGAAACCCTGGCGGGCATGACATCTGATATCCTTGCCATGGAAAAAAAGATGGATGGCCATAACACGTTAAAAAAGGAGCTGGAAGAAATTTCCCGCACCGAAACCCGTACCCATGCCCGCCTGGAAAACCAGGTAAAACAGCTGAAAAACTGGCTTTCCCAGTATGGGGAGATGGCGGCGTGGGAAATCGAACTTTCCAGGGGAGAGATTAAACGGCTGGAGCTGAACCATATTGCCTCCCAGATCCGGAAAAAAGAAAAAGAAACCGCTGACACCCTCTCCCACCTCCATGGCACCTTGGCTGGAAAACGGGCGGAGTTTAAAAATCTGGAGGAGCGGGCCGATGATATTCCCGTCACAGAGGGGCTGGTTCTCGCCCAATTCCAGGTGCAGGAGGCTCTGTCCATGGATCTATCTGCCTTGAGACGTCAATATGAACAGGCCCAGAGCAACGCCATCCGCATTGCCAGCGAACTTGGCATTGATGGATTGAGAAACGACCTGCAGCGGGTAAGACAGACACTGCAGAAGACAACCAACGATCTGGAGCGATATCGTAAAAAAAATACCTTTGACGAGGCGTGTGCCTGTACATGGGCCACAAAAAGCAGCCGGGAGCGGGACGAACGCACCGCATTTCTTTCGGGTAAGCTGGAGGAAATAAAGGAACAGCGGGCCGGACACAAAGGTAAACTCGAAGGGCGGGAACGGGATCTTGCCCGCTGCCGGGCGGAACTCAAAACCCTTGCCAGCCGTGGTATAAATGGGGATATTGATTCCCGGGATCTTGAAAATACAGATCTGGAGGGGTTGATTTTACATTATAAAAATCTGGCTGCAGCCCGGGAAGAAAAAATCAATGAGCTGAAAAAGAACGCCGGTCGCAGGATAGCTGAGCTGGAAAGGAATCGACGATGGGCAGGCGAGCTTGAACTGGGGCTGGCAACGGTGAGTGATCACGCTTCCTTCTGGGACAGTGATTCCCCCCGCAGGCAATGGCCAGGGCTTGTGGCGGTGGAAGATCCGGCGAAAAATACCCTTCTCTTCCGGGAAGAAATGAAAACCCTTTTAACCGCCAGAAAAGAGATGGAAACCCTCATGGAGAGCAGCCGCAAAAACATGGGCCGCGCCTTTGACCATCTGAAGGGGGAACTCAAGGATGAGGCATTGAAAAATCAGCTTCCCGCCATTGTGGACGAGCTTTCCCGGCACGATGCCGAAAGCCTGGGGGGGCAGAGCGGTGACCTCATGGAAAAATGCAGCTACATTGCAGCCAACATCGAAAGTGATCTGTCACGGTCTGCCAGGTTTGTTGAAAGCCTTGTGGATCAGCTGTTCCAGCATGTAAGGGTGGCCTACCAGAAACTCCAGACCGCTTCAAAACAGCTTATGCCGGACAACGTGTTTGTTTATGGCGGCAAGCCCATTTTAAAGGCCGGTACCCGCCTGGATTTTACCCGGCACACAATGATCTACCGTAAAACCATTGACAACTGGCTGGATGAGCTGATTGAGAAAAATCATATTCCGGAGGTGAGTGCCAGGGCAGGCGATACCCTTGCCATGGAACTTCTCTACCGTCTGCTCAAGGTTTCGTCGGCAAAGCAGGAGTTCGGCATCCGCCTGCTTAAATGTGATGACACCGGGCGCACTTACGAGCCCGTGGGCAAAGACCTGGGTTCCGGGGGGGAAGCCCTCACCACGGCGGTGCTGCTCTACTCCCTTCTTACCTCCATGCGCCAGAGACGACGGAACAAAAGGGATGATCGTCTGCCCGCTTTTCTCCTTGCCGATAATCCCCTGGGGGTGTGCAACCGGTCCGATTTTCTGGACACCCAGCTTAAGGTGGCCCGGGCCATGGGTATTCAGTGTATTTATTTTACCGGCATCAACGACCGGGAGTCCCTGGGGCTTTTCCAGCACCGAATGGCCATCCGTCACAGCGGTAGCCACATTCAGGTGGGGGGGAAGTCCTACAAGAGCCTTGAGGTCATTGAGCAAAATGTGGAGGACGTGTAAATTTAAAAAAAATAACACACGCCTGACCCCGCTGTTTCAGCAATTGTGACGGGTTGTCGATGTTATAATCAAGCCCATCCTTTTTTATGGGATTGCGCTTTTATCCGTTTGGTGATTATACTTTTTTTGATTTACAATCTGTAAAAAAAAACGACACCTGGGCCGGTGCATTGTTTATGCTGTTTCTTGGGGCGTTTTCTTGCCTAAATCTCCCCTTCTCTGAATTATGTTGGGAGGGATGGTGTTAAATTTTATCATGGTCCAACGTAAAAAAATGTCCTGTGCATTGTGGCCGTACCTCCGGCATGCCAATTGCTTC